>CBHCMH010000045.1:0-9222 GCA_965974445.1 uncultured Rhizorhapis sp. | reverse complement strand
CCAAATCGCCCTAAACGCATCCTTTCCAAACGACTCGATCCTGTGATGGTTGCGCCAATTGTGCGCCGCAGCAAGAAAATTCCGCAGACGGTGCGGAAAAGACGTCAACTTCAGCCTCTGCCACGATATCCCGGCACGTCCTGCGGCGGCAGCCAAAGCCCCGCTGGCGGTTCGCCAGACTGCCAGAAAACGTCAATGGGAATGCCGCCCCGCGGATACCAATAACCGCCGATGCGTAGCCAGACCGGCTGCATTTCCGAGAAAAGCCGTTCGCCGATCCCGACGGTGCAGTCTTCATGAAAGGCCGCATGATTGCGGAAGGATGTCAGGAACAATTTGAGCGACTTCGACTCCACGATGGTTTCGCCCGGCGCATAATCGATCACCAGATGAGCAAAATCCGGCTGACCGGTTACAGGACAGAGCGAGGTGAATTCCGGCGCCGTGAACCGGACCAGATAGGGCCGTCCGGGCCGGGGATTGGCGACATAATCGAGCACGGCTTCCTGCGGCGCGGCGGGAATTTGGCTGGTCTGGCCAAGATGTTTCAGCGTCATTTGGGTATTTCTTCCGGCTTGGTTGCGGGCAGCGAATTTGCGAGTGGAGGACTATAGAGATTGCGATGGAATATGAACAGCCGCGTGCCCGGATGTCCCCACTAATCGCTTGCATTCAGGAGCCGCTTGGCGGACAAATGGGGAAGGCCCGAAAGAGGCTGGCTTTTTTCTCCCCGGGTCCATTTCACAGGCTGTTCCAAGAGGGAGATTTCAGATGGACCTGCTCGTATCGACTGAGTGGCTCGCCAATGAACTGGGCGCGTCGGACCTGCGCGTGGTGGACGCCACCCAATATATGCCCGACGATCCGCGTGATCCGCAGGCTGAATATGCGGCCGGTCACATTCCGGGCGCGGTCTTCATGGATCTGGCCAATCTGACGGACAGCCACAGCCCGCTCGACAACATGCTTCCGCCACCCGAAAAATTTGCCAGCCGCATGCAATCGCTCGGGCTTGGCGATGGCAGCCGCATCGTCCTGTACGATGACAGTCCGATCAAGAGCGCGGCCCGGGCCTGGTTCATGCTGACCCTGTTCGGGGCCTACGACGTGGCCGTCCTGGACGGGGGCCTCGCCAAATGGAAGGCGGAAGGCCGGCCGCTTGTGCAGGGTAAGGAGGTGCTCCGTCACCGCCACTTCACGGTCTGGAAGGATGAAAAGGCCGTCCGGACCAAGGAAGGCATGACCGCCAATATCGCAAGCGGGGCCGAGCAGGTGGTGGACGCCCGTTCCGAAGCACGCTTCACCGGCATGGAGCGCGATCCGCGCCCCGGCATCGCGCCCGGCCATATCCCTGGGGCGAAGAATCTTCCTTATGGTCAGCTTTTCAACGCCGACGGAACCTACAAGCGAGGGGAAGCATTGCAGGCCGCATTCGACGAGGCCGGCATTGACTTGACCCGGCCCATGATTACCACTTGCGGATCAGGAATGACCGCGACGGTGGTTGCCTTTGGCGCCCGGCTGCTCGGCAAAAAGGACGTTGCCCTTTATGACGGGAGCTGGGCTGAATGGGGCAGCGATCCCGCGACGCAGAAGGCAACCGGGGCGGCGTGCGTAGCGTAGGCAAGAACAGCGGCAAGACGGATGACCGTGACGATGCGACCAGGCTGGTTCAGGCCGGTCGCCGTCCGGAATGGACGAAGGATCCCTCCGGTACCGGAGGGATCGTCAATCCGCCGGTGTGGCGGGCCTCCACGATATTATATGACAATGTCGCCGACATGCGCGCGCGGGTGCACGACACGCATGAGCGGCTGTTTTACGGGCGGAGGGGGACGCCGACCAACTGGTCGCTCGCCGACGCGCTGACGGAACTCGAGCCGGGGGCGGAGGGCACCATGCTCTACCCGTCCGGCGTCGCGGCAATCGCCTGCGCGCTGCTGGCCGCGTTGAAGGCGGGCGACGAGCTGCTGATGGTGGACAGCGCCTATGATCCGACGCGCGCCTTTTGCGAAAACGTCTTGCGCCCGATGGGCATCAGCACCCATTATTATGACCCGCTGATCGGTGCGGACATTAAGTCGCTGCTGACGGATCGCACTCGTGCGATCTTCATGGAAAGCCCTGGCAGCCTGACCTTCGAGGTGCAGGATGTTCCCGCCATCGTCGCGGTGGCCAAGGCGCGCGGCATTGTGACGATGATCGACAACACCTGGGCGACACCGCTCTATTTCAAGGCGATGAGTCATGGCGTCGATCTGTCGATCCTCGCCTGCACCAAATATATTGCCGGACACAGCGATCTGATGCTTGGATCGGTGACGGCGGTTCCTGCATTGTGGCCCGCGCTTCGCAAGACCGCCTATGCCTTTGGCCAGACGGCCAGTCCCGACGACTGCTATCTGGCCGCGCGGGGCTTGCGGACGCTGGGGGTGCGGCTCGCGCAGCATCAGGCCGGCGCGCTGGCGGTGGCTAATTGGCTGAAGCAGCAGCCGGAGGTCGCGCGCGTCCTGCACCCGGCACTGACCGATTGCCCCGGCCATGCATTGTGGAAGCGCGACTTCAGCGGCGCCAGCGGCCTCTTTTCCTTCGTCCTCAACGGGGGCAGCGATGCCGGGCGGGTGGCACTGCTCGACGGGCTTGAACATTTCGGTCTCGGCTACAGCTGGGGCGGCTATGAAAGCCTCGCGCTTCCCAGCGATCCGGAAAATTATCGCACGGCTACGTCCTGGACCGCCGAGGGTCCATTGATCCGGCTCCATGTCGGCATTGAGGATCCGGACGACCTGATTGCCGATCTGGCCGCCGGACTGGCGCGCTTCCGGGAGCACTCATGACGTCGCCTTCCGCGCAACTGGCTGGTTTGGCTCTATATTTGCCGCGGGGGCAGGCGGCGATCGAGGCAGGCGTCAGCGCGGGCATAACTGTCGCGGTTCTGGTCTTTGCCTGGCTGTTCGGCGGATGGGCCTGCCCCCGTCTGCGGCAATTCTGGCTGGAAAAGGCGGGGACGCATGGCGAGGGGCTGGGGCAGCGGATGGCGCCGTTGCTGCGCTACGGGCTCGCAGCGCTTTTGCTGGCGCTGGCTGCGAATCTTTGGCCCTGGGCCAGCCAGGCGGCGCTGATATTGGGCATCGCTCTTGCGGCCACGACCGCCCTGCTGGTGGCGCATGTGCTCCGGGGCCTTCATATTTCGCGCTGGATCAGCCTGCCCGTGGCTCTGCTGGTGGTGGTGGCAATCATATCAAACAAGGTTGGCGGCTTTGTATCGCTGACCGATGCCCTGGAACGGATCGGATTCGATGCCGGCACCCGCCGCTTTTCGCTGCTCAGCCTGCTGACGATCGTGATAACGCTGGTGGCGTTGTTCGCGGGTGTAAGGCTGGCCAACCGCATCGTTGGTCACAGCATATCCCGCGTGAAAGACCTGGATCCGACACAGCGGCTATTGGCGCAGAAGCTCGCCGCCATTGCCATCATCGTGGTCGCTTTTTTCATCGGCATCGACATTGCGGGCATAGACCTTACCGCCTTCGCCGTATTTTCAGGCGCGCTCGGCCTGGCTGTTGGTTTCGGCCTGCAGAAAACATTCGGCAATCTCATCGCCGGGATCATCCTGCTGATGGATCGCTCGATCAAGCCGGGGGATGTGATCGTCATTGGCGACAGCATTGGCGCGGTCAACAAGATCGGCGTCCGCGCCGTCTCCATCATCACGCGGGACGGCAAGGAACATCTGATCCCCAATGAGAACCTCATGACGCAGGAGGTCGAAAACTGGTCCTACTCCGACCGCAATGTTCGCGTGCGGATCCCGGTCGGCGTGTCCTATACGAGCGATATCAAGCTGGCGCAGCAGCTGATGCTGCAGGCCGCGTCGGAATCGCCCCGGGTGTTGCGGTCGCCCAAGCCCAATGTATGGCTGACCGGCTTTGGCGAAAGCAGCGTGGGCCACGAGATCCTCGTCTGGATCAGCGATCCGGAAAGCGGGATTGGGGGGGTGAAGTCAGACGTGCTGGGGCGGCTCTGGGACCTGTTCGCGGAGCATGGCATCCAGTTGCCCTTTCCGCAGCATGATGTCCATATCCGCAGCTTGCCCAAAGGAGCGGCGCTCATTCAAACGCCGGATGAGCCCGACCAGTCCGTATAGACCGGCATTCCCGAAACCCTGCCCGCCGCTTCGATCAGTTGCGCCATTCCGATAGCGTCTTGCCCCCCCTGACATCCTCGAAAGCCACGCGGCTGAACTCGGCGGCAATCAGGCACACCGGAGGAAGATGGTCGGCCTCGTTCCAGCAATGCACGGGCTGGCCATCGGCAAAGCCGGTGATACGGCCGCTGATGAGCAGATGATATTCGCGAGGGTCATTCCCCAGATCCTCGTCCGCCTTCAGCGTAACGGCGTAGGGGCGCGTTCCCCGGCGCATGGTCCTGGGCGCGCCAGGCGCAAAAAACTGGGCGATACCGACCGTTTGCCGGGCACCGCCGTCACCAGCGCTGCTGGAGCGTTCCGCGCTGAGCGCTTTGGGGCAGGTGGGGGCGTTCGTCCAGGACCGCCTTATCCAGAATCCTTCGATGGCTTCATAGGGCGTCTGGCCGGCGATCGCCTGCGCCCATGGATCCTCGCTCCAGATTTGCGGTTGCGCCCTTAGTTTCAGGGCATGGGTCTTCGGGTTATAGTTCCAGCCCGCCCATTCGGACTCCAGGTCAGCCAGCGGACCGTCGCAGCCAAAGGGAAGACGGATAACGAAGGACCGGCCGACAAGGCTGGCGTTCCGGGCGGGGAGCGGCTGGCCGCCAGCGACGGCGTCGGCGGCAGCGGCAGCCGCGGCCAGCAATTGCGGACGCTCGAGCGGCAGCAGAGGAACAGACGCTGCCGGCGGCTTCGCCTTGTCAGGCGCTGGTGCTGAAATGGGAGGCGGAGGCGCCTTGCTATCGGGATCACCCGTCCGCAGCTGCGTCCCAATAATGCTGCCGACGATCAAAATCGCCACGACTGCGGCAAAACCCAATCCCCAGCGCGCGAAATTATGATTCCGTTCGGTCATTTCTGGTCCCTAGCAGGAATTGGATAAAATAACGAAAATCTGGCGGTGCAACTGCCCCATATATGCAAAAATCTGTGTATCAACCCGAAGCTGTTTATTCCATGAACCTGGGCGAAACGCTATTCGGACCTTCCGCAAAATCTGCGATGTGGTAGGCAATCGTTCATGACGCCCGAACAGATCATCACTTTGCTCGTGCTTTCCGGTGTGATTGCCGCGCTCATCTGGGACAGGGTGCGTCCTGATGTGGTTGCCCTGAGCGGGGCCGCGGTCCTGTTGATCTGCGGCGCGGTCCGGCCTAGCGAGGTTCAGGCGGCGTTCGGCAGTCCCGCCATTGTCACCCTGGCATCCCTGTTCGTCATCGCGCACGCCATGGAATTATCCGGACTGCTTGATGCCATGATCCGACGGGCCGTTGCGCTTTGCCGCCGAACAGGAGTGGCTGGACTATGGGTGCTGATCGGCCTGTGCGGCGGAGCGTCCGGCTTTCTCAACAATACGCCGGTCGTGGTCCTGGCCGCGCCGGTCGTCCGTGACGTGGCGAACTCGCTGCGGATTGATCCGCGACGATTCCTGATGCCATTATCCTATGTGGCGGTCCTGGGCGGTTGCTGCACGCTGATCGGGACATCGACCAATCTCCTCGTCGATGATATGGCTCGCACCTCGGGTCAGCCGCCATTCAGCATTTTCGAAATCACGCCGGTCGGGCTTGTGGTGGCGCTGGCGGGCGGGCTATATCTCCTGTTATTCTCCGGCCAGATTCTGAAACGTCCATCCGACGGCCCGGACGCCGAATTTCTGGGGCTAGGCAAGCATCACCATATCACCCATCTGGATGTCGCGGGCGATGCGATTGGGGACGTGCGCGATTTCGCTGAAGTGCGGCCGCTATTGCCGGTGAAGGCGGCGGCCTCGATCTCCGTCTTTGCCGGGGTGGTGATTATCGCCGCGCTCAACCTTGCGCCCATTGCCGCCGCCGCCTTCGCCGGTGCGGTTCTGCTCATTCTGGTGCGCGTTATCCGGCCGGACGAGGCTTATGGTGGGCTTCGGCCCGAAATTCTGCTTCTGATCGCCGGGATGGTGGTGGTGGGCATCGCGCTTGAACAGACCGGGTTGGCTCTCACCGCAACGAATATGCTGGTCGGCTCTGTCGAAGCCTTTGGACCTTTGATGGCGCTTATCCTGCTCTATGGCGGGACCTTGGTACTGACGGAGCTATTGTCCAACGCAACGGTGGCCGTACTTCTGACGCCCGTGGCCGTCGCTTTGGCTGAAAGTCTGGGGGTCAGCGCCAGGCCGTTTCTCGTTGCCGTCATGATCGCAGGCAGCGCCGCCTTTGCGACCCCCTTTGGCTATCAGACCAACGTGCTCGTCTATCAGATGGGCGGTTACCGCTACATGGATTTCGTAAAGATCGGGCTGCCGCTCAACATTGTCACCTGGATCGTCGCGGTGATCGCCATTCACTGGTTCTTTCCCTTTTAGAACAGCTCGCACGGCAATGCCCGGCGGGTGGCGTCACGCGCTCAGGCGTTGAAAAGTCCCGCGCCTGCAAGGCCAAAAGCGGTTTGATCTCGGGGGACGGTCCTGTACGGGGGGACAGCCAACAACAGGGAGCCACATTGAAATGCGCCGATCAGGCAGCCGTTCAGCACTGAGGGACTTTCTTGAAAGCGAAGCCGCCGGGGGCATTCTGCTAATCGTCGCGGCGGTCTTGGCGATGGTCGTCGCCAATGTCAGCGCGGATGCGAACCACCTCTATCACGACATATTGCATGCTGAAATCGGGCCGGTCCTGACGGACAAGCTTGGGCCGATGACGCCGCATCTCTGGATCAATGACGGCTTGATGGCCATTTTCTTCCTGCTCGTCGGGCTGGAGATCAAGCGCGAATTTGTCGATGGCCGTCTGGCGACCTGGAAACAGCGGCGGTTGCCCGTTGTGGCCGCCGCCGCCGGCATGCTCGTGCCTGCCGCGATCTATCTGGCCTTTACATCGGATGATGCGGGGCTGCGCAATGGCTGGGCCATTCCCGCGGCGACCGACATCGCCTTTGCCATCGGCGTGCTGGCGCTGCTTGGGAAACGTGCGCCGACCTCCCTCAAGCTGTTCCTGACGACGGTCGCGATCGTGGACGATATGGGCGCGGTGGCGATCATCGCGATTGTCTATACCCCTGGCATCCACAGCCTTGCCCTGATGGCGGCAGCAGCGATCCTTGTCGTGATGTTCGTTCTCAATCGGCGGGGCGTAACGGCGCTGCCCCTCTATCTGCTCTGCTTTGCCGCCCTGTGGTATGCCGTATTGCTCTCGGGTGTCCACGCGACGATTGCCGGAGTCCTGGCGGCCTTCATGATCCCGCTGCGCAAGACGCCCGGAGCGCCCGACGCCGCCGATAGCCCGTTGCACATCCTGGAGCATGGATTGCATCCCTGGAGCGCCTATCTGATCGTTCCCCTGTTCGGCTTTGCCAATGCCGGGGTGTCATTGGCAGGGATGGTCCTGTCCGACATTGTCGCGCCGCTGCCGCTGGGCGTGGCCATGGGCCTTTTTCTGGGCAAGCAGGCGGGAATCTTCGGCTGCATCTGGCTCATGGTCAGGCTGGGTTGGGCAAACAAGTTGCGGGGCGCGACCTGGGTGCAGATCTATGGCGTGTCGGCGCTTTGCGGAATCGGATTCACGATGAGCCTGTTCATCGGCGGACTCGCGTTTCCGGCAAGCCCGCTTCTGATCGAGGAGGCCAAGATCGGCATCCTGATGGGATCGGTGCTGGCCGCCGTCACCGGCTTTGCGATTCTGCGTTTTGCTCCGCTGCACCCCGACCATGTCGAAGCCAACGCCCGGCAGGACGCCGAAATCGAAAGGGATGGCGACGTGATGCCGGGTTGAAGCGAAAATTTGAAACGGGCTGAGGGCGCCTAACCTAGGAAATAGCCCAAATGCGCCACCGCCCATGCTAAAGTCCATATTGTGGGCGGTCTGGTACGTGGACTATGTGGGAAAATAGAGGCTTCGACCAGGCATATGAGATGCCAGGAAGGGGCCGGGAGGGGCCAAGGAGCGGGCAGACAAAAGGAACGGCAACGAAAGAATTGACCGAAAGCTGCCATCCGGGGGTTCGCACCGGACAGGGAACTAACATGCCAGACAAGAAGGAGTTGGCCGGGTCGGCCAAAAACGGCGTCGCACAGAATCACAATATCAGCTGCGGGGATCGTAACGATCCGGCACATAACGTGATCGCTGAATTCATCGAACATATCGAAGAGGTGCTTGCGGCAGTTGATTTTGCCGGGGCGCCCGATGCGCCGGCAACGGATATGCTGAGGCCATGCGCGGATGTTGCGCCGATGGAATCATGCCATGCCTCGATATCCTGTGTGAGCAGACATCGGGCCATCAGCCTTAACCTGTACTGGAACGGCGCCCGGCCGACCCCCAGACCGGATGCCGCTGATTCCGATGAACGGCTGCGGCAGCTAGAGGCTGTAAAGATAGAATTCGCTGGTTCAGCCATGTGATGGCGCGAGCTTGCCGCTCTGCGCCAGCAACAGACGAGTGCGCCAAATTCCGTAAGGGAAAGCAGAGCGATTGCATAATTTGCAATCAGATCGGCGTTTTTCGCACTTGCAAATATTGCTGCTGCATTGCACAAGGATCGTGCCTTTCAGGCATCCTCTCCTAAAACTTTACAGCCGCCTTTCGGGGCGGCTTTTTTTGCTCCTGTCTAAAGACTCGGCATTCTCACTCCACGCCAGCCAGGAAAACGCGCTAAAGTCTAGATGACCTTACGGCACGCGTCGGACGGGCGCCGTACTTGGATATCCTCAGAAGCGAGGCAATTCCTTGGTTTTCCTGGATAAAAAGCAATAGGGACGAAAAGGGCGGCAGTGTCGGCTCCGCCTCTTCGCGACCGCCGCGCATCCATGGCCCGCAGAACGGAAAATTTACGACAGGCGTCAGTTTTTTTTGGGAGAGCATGATTTTTTGCTTGCCAAATCCTTTGCTGCATTGCACAACGATCCTGCCTTTCAGGCATCCTCTCCTAAAACTTTCGGCCGCCTTTCGAGGCGGCTTTTTTTTGGATAACTTCTGCGGCTCCAGTCGTTGTTGCCTTGGAGTGATTTCGAGCCAGATGGAATCATCTGGCGACTCGGAAATCACGGAAAACAA
>CBHCMH010000044.1:0-9236 GCA_965974445.1 uncultured Rhizorhapis sp. | reverse complement strand
AGAGATGATGATCCATCTCCACGTTCAACGCTCGCTCGGTCAGCGCCTTCTTCAGCGAATTCAGAAGGCCACCCTGCTCAAATGCCGCACTGGCAGCGCCACCAGCCAGCAACTGGTCGAAATGCTCATTCGATATCACAGCTTCTTTGCGTCGGGACAAAGTGGGACTCCTTTTTACCCATTATCCCCGCCCGCACACGAAAATCCTGACAGTCCCTCCCCGCGAAAACGGGGACCCATGTCGCGGCATATTCTGACCTTGAACCAAGAGGATAAATCGGTTCCCGCTTTCGCGGGAATGACGACTATCGTTAACGAAGCACATTTCGCAACGATCCCCTTCAGGGGGAGCGGCGACCTGCAGGAGCGGCAGCACACACCCAAAACCGGTCATTCCCTACCCGGCATCACCCCCAAAAACGATCGAAGCGCCGCCCCAAGCCGGTCAGCAACTCATATTGCGACAGGCCCGAAAGCGCGGCTGCTTCTTCCAGCCGATAGTCGAGGGCAAGCCAATCCCCCTCCTTCAACATCGGCGCCGATGATGCATCGACAATCAGCAGGTCCATCGAGACCCTGCCCACCACCGGAAGGCTTTCACCCTCTGGCCCCAGCACCCGCCCCTTGTTGGAAAAGGCACGCAGATAGCCGTCGGCATAACCGATGTTGAGGATGGCGACCTCCATATCCTGCATGGCCGTTCGGGTGGCGTTGTAGCCGATCCCCTCGCCTGCCCGGACGGTCTTGCGTTGCAGGATCTGCGCCTCGGGAAAGGCGACCTGACGAATATGTCCACGTGCTTCGGCGCGGGGAGTGCCGCCATAAAGGGCAAGGCCAGGGCGCGTAAGATCCAAGGCGAAGCTGCCACCCAGGCAAATGCCCGCGCTGTTGGCAAGGCTATAGCGTTCGGCGGTAATTTCATTGCGCAGCCGCGTGAAGCGCTCCAGTTGCAGGGCGTTGAGCGGATGATCCTCGTCAGCGCAGGCAAGGTGGCTCATCAGCGTATTGATCGGCAAGCCGTCCAGCAGTCCGGAGGTCGCCTCCTCCGGATCAAGGCCAAGCCGGTTGATGCCGGTATCGACCATCACGTCGCAAGAGCCGCCGCCGCCGTCCTTCCACCGGCCAACCTGCCCGGCGGTGTTGAGCACCGGCCGTACGCCGGCACATCGCGCAACGGCCATGTCTTCGCCCCGCACGCCGTGCAGAACGGACAGGGACAGCCCTTCGGCCAGCGGCAACAGCGCCAGTGCCTCGGCCCAGGTCGCGACGAAGAAATCGCGGCAACCCGCCTCCGCCAGATGCCGGAGCACACCGGCTGCGTCGGTGCCATAGCCATCCGCCTTGATCGCCGCCCCGCAGGCGGCTGCCCCGCTCCTTTGCTTGAGCCAGCGCCAGTTGGAGACAAGCGCGTCGCTTTCAAGACGCAGGCGGAGAGGCGAAACCATGGTTGTCATCGGGGTGAGCGATAGCGCTCCGGTCACGCCGCGTCGAGGGGCCTCCACCGTGTTTCCTGCAGACCGAAGAGGGTCACCAGCAGCGCCATCAGCACGACCGCGAACGTGTACCAAAGCCCGGCATAGGGATCGCCTGTCCGTGCCACGATATATTGGCTGACCAACGGCAGGAAACCGCCGAAATATCCCGTCCCGATATGATAGGGAATGGACATGGAACTGTAACGGATTTTGGGCGGGAACATTTCGGAAAGCAGCGCAGCCACCGGCCCGTAAGTGGCGCCGGCGAGCGCGCTGAGAGCAATGATGGCCAGGATGATGATGGCGATGTTCGAACCGGCCGGCCGAACCTTCTCCAGATCGTAGCCGGCATCGGCCAGCGTCCGGTCGAGCGCTTCCGCCGTATTTTCGGCAAGCACCGATTCGCCGATGCGAACCTGCGTGGACGTTGCTCCGCTTTGGGCTTCAACCGTCGTATAGGGCAAGCCACGCTTGGAAAGCATGTCCAGAGCCTTGCCGCATTCCGTGGCCTGCTCCCTGGCGAAGGGGCTGAAGCCGCAATCGCTGCCGACCACCACGATCGGCGCGCGCTCGGCCGCTTCGGCAAGACCGGGATTGGCCGCATTGCCCATCAGGTGGAAGAGCGGGAACAGCAGGATCAGCGTAGCCACATAGCCGATGACAATGGGCTTTTTTCGTCCCACCCGGTCGGAAAGCCAGCCGAAAAAGATGAACCAGAAGAGACCCGCGGCCGCGCCGACGCCAACCAGCATTTCGGCGGTCGAGCTTTCCATCCGCTGTGGCCCGGCCAGGAAGAACAGCACGCCGTACATCGCCGTGTACCAGATCACGGTCAGGCCGGCCGCGATGCCGAACAGCGCGACCAGAATCCTTTACTTGTTGCCCGGATGGGTAAAGCTTTCCTTGAGCGGGTTTGCCGAGGTCGCTCCGGCCTCCTTCATGGCCTGGAACACCGGGCTCTCATTCAGCTTCAGGCGCATGTAGAGCGACACCGCCAGAAGCAGCAGGGAAAAGATGAAGGGAATGCGCCAGCCCCAATCGTCCCAGGCCTCCGCGCCGATCACCGACTTGGTGCCCAGCACGACCATCACCGACAGGATGAAGCCGCCGGCAACGCTCGCCTGAATGAAGCTGGTGAAATAGCCCCGCTTGCCGTCGGGCGCGTGTTCGCTGACATAGATGGCGGCACCGCCATATTCGCCGCCGAGCGCCAGTCCCTGCAAGACGCGGAGCAGGATGATGATGATGGGCGCGGCAAGGCCGATGGCGGCTTCGGGCGGCACGAATCCGATCGCGGCGGTCGCCAGGCCCATCAGCGTGATGGTTACGAGGAAGGTGTATTTGCGGCCCAGGCGATCGCCGAAATAGCCGAACAGGATCGCTCCTAAAGGCCGAAACCCAAAACCGATCGCGAATCCCGCCAGCGAGAGCAGCAACTCCATGGTCGGATTGCCGGTCGGAAAGAAGACCCGCCCGATGATCGGCGCCAATGTCCCGTAGATGAAGAAGTCATACCATTCGAAAACGGTGCCCAGCGACGACGCCCCGATGACAAGCTGAATTTCCTTGCGCGTCGGTTCCCGTCCCGCCAGCGCGGCGCTGCTTGTGGCCATATTTACCCTACCCTGCCTCTTGATCTGCGCCTTTTAGGCACGACCGATGCCAGGGAGCAAGCCATGGAGCATCCGGCGGGCCTTCCGATCAGCCATTCCCGACCATCGACGTGAAACGATCGATATCGACGTTGCCGCCCGACAGAAGGATCGCCGTACCGGGCTGGTGATCGACCTTGCCGGCCAACATAGCCGCAAGGGCAACCGCCCCGCCCGGCTCAACCACGACATGCAGTCGTTCGAAGGCCAGCCGCATGGCCGCGCCGACCTCTCGTTCCGTGACCGTCACCGATTGTACGCGAGCCGCCAGCAGCACATCGAACGTCAGCGGAGAAACGAGCTTCGTTTGCAGCGCATCGCAGCTTGTAAAGGGGGCATCGTCCCGCACCGGCACGATCCTTCCCAAGGAGAGCGACCTTGCCATATCATCCCAGCCTTCAGGTTCGACGATGGTAAGGGGCAGGCCCGGCAAGGCAAGCGCACATCCAGCAGACAGGCCTCCGCCGCCGCAAGGCACGACAAGCTGCGCCGGCCCCTCTCCGGTCCTCGCCCGCATCTGCCGCTCCAGTTCCAGTGCGGCGCTCCCCTGCCCTTCGATGATCCAGGGATCGGCGAAACTTGGGACCAGGGTCGCGCCGCGTTCCCCGGCAAGCGCGGCGGCAATTTCTTCCCGGCTTTCCCGGTCGCGATCATAGAGAATGATCTCCGCGCCCAGGCTTCTCGTTGCCTCCAGCTTCGCCTGGGGGGCGTCGCTTGGCATGACGATGGCGGCGCGGATGCCCAGGCGGCGGGCCGCCCAAGCGACACCCTGGGCGTGGTTGCCAGACGAAAATGCGACAACTCCCGCCGCGCGCTGCCTGTCGTCGAGTTCGGTGAGCCGATGCCATGCGCCCCGGATCTTGAAGGCGCCGATCGGTTGCAGGCACTCCGCCTTGCACCAGATTGTCCGTCCATCAATGTCCAGGCTCAAAAGCGGCGTCGGCGGCAGAATCCGGTCCAATTTTACAAGCGCGGCACGCACACCCGCCCGGCTTGGCCCGCGCCGCGCGGAATTCGTCACGCTGTGCCTTTGCTCTGTCATGTCCTGGTCCTATATGGGGGCACATCGTAATCAGGCCTTCCATCACAGGAGCATGAATTGAGCAAGGTACTTGTCATCGGCGCAGGTGGAGTGGGTTCGGTAGCCGTCCACAAAATGGCGATGAACCCCGATATTTTCAGCGACATCACGCTGGCCAGCCGCCGCATCGCCAAGTGCGACGCCATAGCGGAATCAGTGAAGGCGCGCACCGGAGTGATCGTCAAGTCCGCCGAGGTCGATGCGGACGACGTGGACGCGACGGCAGCGCTCATTGAAAAGGTTCAGCCCAAGCTGGTCGTCAATCTGGCCCTGCCCTATCAGGACCTGTCCATCATGGAGGCCTGCCTCCGGACCGGCGTCGATTATCTCGACACCGCCAATTACGAGCCGCGCGACGAAGCGAAGTTCGACTATAAGTGGCAATGGGACCTGCACGACCGGTTCAAGGAGGCGGGCCTGATGGCGCTGCTCGGTTCGGGCTTCGACCCCGGCGTGACCAGCGTGTTTGCGACCTACCTCAAGAAGCATCACCTGGACCGCATCGACACGCTCGACATTCTCGACTGCAATGGCGGCGACCATGGCCAGCATTTCGCCACCAACTTCAATCCGGAAATCAACATTCGCGAAGTGACCGCGGTCGCCCGGCATTGGGAGAATGGCGACTGGGTCGAAACCCCACCCCTGTCGCACAAGCAAACATTCGACTTCGAGCAGGTGGGGCCGAAGAATATGTACCTCATGTATCATGAGGAGATTGAATCGCTCAAAACCCACCTGCCGGAAATCAAGCGCATCCGCTTCTGGATGACCTTTGGCGATGCCTATCTCAAGCATCTGGAAGTACTGCAGAATGTCGGCATGACCCGGATCGACCCGGTGATGTATGAGGGCAAGGAGATCATTCCGCTGCAATTCCTGAAAGCCGTACTGCCCGAACCGGCGAGCCTTGGCCCGACCACCCATGGCAAGACCAATATCGGCGACATCGCGACTGGCATCGCCAAGGACGGCCAGCAGAAGACCTTCTACATCTACAATATCTGCGACCATGAGGATGCGTTCGCCGAAACCGGCAATCAGGCGGTGAGCTACACTACTGGCGTTCCCGCCATGATCGGTGCGGCGATGATGCTGACCGGCGCCTGGAAGGGCGAGGGCGTGTTCAACATGGAACAGTTCGATCCCGATCCGTTCATGGACATGCTGAACCAGCACGGCCTGCCTTGGCAGGTGAAGGAATTGGCGGGACCGCTGGAATTTTAATGTTACGTCACCCCGGCGAAAGCCGGGGTCTCCCAAATCTTGGTTGTACGCTACTGAGAGAGATTCCGGCTTTCGCCGGAATGACGGAGGGGATGATTAATGGAAACCAGAGCCGGCGATCCCGGAGCCTTCGCGCATTTCGACCTCAGCCGCGTGCCCTCCCCCAGCTTCGTGGTGGACGAGGCGGCGGTGCGGCGCAACCTGTCCATCCTGAAGGATGTACGCGACCGTTCCGGCATCAGGATGCTGGCGGCGCTCAAGGCCTTTTCCATGTGGTCATTGGGCGGAGTCGTAGCCGAATATCTGGATGGCGTCTGTGCTTCGGGGATTTTCGAGGCGCGGCTGGGGCGTGAATATTATGGTGGCGAGGTGGCCACCTATTGCGCGGGATACAAGGAGGCGGACCTGCGCGCCATCCTTGGCCTGTCGGATCATGTCATCTTCAACAGCCCGGCGCAGATTGCCCGCTTCCGCACCCTCATCGACGAAGCGCGCCGCGCCGCGCGCACCTTCGACATCGGCCTGCGCATCAATCCCGAGCATCGCGAGGGCGAGGTCGAAAAATACGATCCCTGCCAACTCCACAGCCGCCTCGGCCATCCGATCAGCCAGCTCACCGCCGCCGATCTGAAGGGAGTCTCTGGCCTGCATTTCCACACCTTGTGCGAACAGGATTTCCTGCCGCTAGAACGCACATGGGCAGCTATAGAACCCATCATCCGGCCTTATCTGCCCCAACTCAAATGGCTGAATTTCGGCGGCGGGCACCATATCACCCGCGCCGATTATCAGCGCGAAAGCCTGGTCGCCTTCCTGCGCCATGTGCGCGAGACGACGGGCCTCGACCTGTATCTGGAACCGGGCGAGGCGGTGGCGCTCGACGCGGGCATCCTTGTAGGCGAAATACTCGACGTCATGGACAATGGCATGCCGGTCGCCATCACCGACATCAGCGCCACCTGCCACATGCCCGATGTGATCGAGGCCCCCTATCGCCCTGCCATGCTGGGCGAACGGATGGAAGGCGAGGCGGTCCGGTTGGGCGGTCCATCCTGCCTCGCGGGCGACATCATCGGCGACTATCGCCTGCCCGAGTCGGCTCATGTTGGGCAGCGAATCGCTTTCCTCGACCAGGCGCATTATTCGATGGTGAAGACCAATACATTCAACGGTGTACCGCTCCCCTCGATCTACCTATGGGACAGCGCGTCCGATAAGCTCCGGGAAATACGCAGTTTCGGCTATGAGGATTTCCGATGCAGGCTTTCATGACATTTTTATGACAGTCTTTTTTTAACCCGCAGGGTTTACAGCGCGGACCCCGATTTATATATCGCACCCCTGCTGCCCCATGGGACTTCCACCGCAAGGCAGCCTAACTGCCAAAACAAGCCACTGGAGGTCCCTTGAATTGTACAAGCATCATAGCGCGCTGGGGATAGCTACTGCCCTCAATCCGGTTGATCCGGTAACGCTCATTCGTCCGCAGGCTGCACGCCGAGCGGCCCGATTCTTCACCGAGAAGTTTCCGGGCAAGTCGCTCTATGCCGTCAAGGCGAATCCCTCGCCCGCGCTTCTGCGGACGCTGTGGGACGGCGGAATCACGCATTATGACGTCGCCTCGATTGCCGAGGTGCGCCTTGTCGCCGGCACCTTGCCGGATGCGACCTTGTGCTTCATGCATCCGGTCAAGCCCGAAGAGGCGATCGCCGAGGCCTATCATGAGCATGGTGTGCGCGTCTTCTCGCTCGACACGATGGACGAGCTGAACAAGATCATGCGCGCAACGAACAATGCGACGGACCTGTATCTGTGTGTGCGCCTTCGCGTGTCGTCCGACTATTCGAAGCTTTCCCTGGCGTCCAAGTTCGGCGTTGAAGTGGGCGAAGCGAAGGAACTGCTGATGGCGACCCGCCAGGCGGCGGACGCGCTCGGCATCTGCTTCCATGTCGGCAGCCAGGCAATGACGCCGCACGCCTATACGCAGGCGATGGAACGGGTGCGCGCCGCGATCGTCGATGCTTCGGTCACGGTGGACATTATCGACGTGGGCGGCGGCTTTCCGTCCGTCTATCCGGGCATGGAGCCGCCCGCGCTGGAACTCTATTTCGACGCGATCGACCGCGCCTTTGAAAGTCTGCCGGTCAGCTATTCGTCTGAATTGTGGTGCGAGCCGGGCCGGGCGCTTTGTGCGGAGTATAGCAGCCTGATCGTGCGCGTGGAGCGCCGCCGGGGCGAGGAACTGTACATCAATGACGGCTCCTACGGGGCGCTGTTCGACGCCGCCCATATCGGCTGGCGCTTCCCCGTCCGCTTGTTGCGCGAACAGGAAAGCCAGGCGGAGATGGAGGCGTTCAGCTTCTATGGTCCGACATGCGACGATATGGACCATATGGCCGGCCCCTTCATGCTGCCTGCGGACGTAAAGGCTGGCGATTATATCGAAATCGGCATGCTGGGCGCCTATGGCTGCGCGATGCGGACCGGGTTCAACGGTTTTGGATCCGCCGATGTGCATGAAGCGACCGACGAACCGATGGACAGCCTGTATCGCGAAAACGCAATGCCGGTGAAACGGCCCGCAACAGTGGTGTCGATCAAGGGCTGAGCCTGTTGCTCTGTCGGTCTTTTACGACGCTCCCTTGACAGGAGAAGTTGGAAGAGAGTGATTGGGCCACAGGCACGCTCACCCTCATTCTCGCCGTTGCGCAAAAAACGTCCGCAGCAGGCCAGCGGCTTCGCTTTCGCCGATGCCGCCATAGACTTCGGGCCGGTGCAAACACTGAGGCTGGGTGAAGAGGCGACCGCCATGTTCCACGCCCCCGCCCTTGGGGTCAGCCGCGCCGTAATAGAGGCGGGCGATGCGGGCATGGGAGGCCGCGCCCGCACACATGGCGCAGGGTTCCAGCGTAACCCACAGATCGCAGCCGGTGAGGCGGAAATCGCCCAGCGCACGGGCTGCTTCCCGGATCGCAACCATTTCGGCATGGGCGGTCGGATCATTGTCCCGGCGGTTGCGATTTTCGCCTTCTCCGATGATGACGCCATCGCGGGTGACGACCGCGCCGATCGGCACCTCTCCGGCCTTCGCGGCGGCCTTTGCCAGGTCGAGCGCGCGCCGCATGGGCGGGGGAAGGGGAAAGCCGGTCATGCCATGGCTTATAGCGAAGCGCGGCTGCGGCTCAATCATGCGCGGCATGCCGGTTAAAGGTTGCGGGCCGGGCGCGAAACAGTCAAAAGCCGTTGACGATTCGCGCGATGTCCGTTATCGGCGCGGTCTTTCCGGATTGAACCCGAAGAACAAGGCTTTTTGATTATGTCGCGTATTTGCGAGCTGACCGGCAAAACCCGTCAGGTGGGTCACAATGTTTCCCACGCCAACAACAAGACCAAGCGCGTATTCCTGCCGAACCTGCAGGATGTGACGCTGATCTCCGAATCGCTGGAAAAGAGCGTCAAGCTGCGGGTGTCCACCCATGGCCTGCGTTCGGTCGAGCATGTTGGCGGCCTGGACAACTGGCTGCTGAAGACCGGCGACGAAAAGCTGTCGCTGCGCGCGCGCCGCCTGAAGCGGGAAATCGTGAAGAAGCAGAAGGTCGCGGCCTGAAGCTTTGTGAAGCTGCCTGCGGGCGGTTGGAAGGGAGCGGCTCCATTGGGGCCGCTTTTTTCGTGCGTGGGTGACGCGTGGCTGGGTCATTCCTGCCGTATATTCCCTCTCCCCGGCCCTCTCCCCTGAAGGGGATCGTTGCATAATTCGTGCATTTACCGATTTTCGTCGTTCCCGCGAAGGCGGGAACCCAT
>CBHCMH010000043.1:0-9392 GCA_965974445.1 uncultured Rhizorhapis sp. | reverse complement strand
GCGCGCGCCCGCCAGCCGCTGCCGCATGTCGGGCTCCAGTTCGGCAAAGCCATAGGTCCACCCGTCGGCGACCCGGTGGGCGGTCGATGCGTCAATGACCTTCGTCCGGTCGTTGGCGATCAGTGACACAGCCTCCCGCGCGGCATCGTCGGGGAGGCACAGGATCACCACATCGGCATCGTTGAGCGCCGCCTTGCGCGCGGCCGGATCCTTCCGGTCAGCCTCGGCGAGCGTGATAAGCGACAGCTCGCTCCGGCCGGCGAGCCGTTCCCGGATTTCAATGCCCGTCGTGCCTGCGCCGCCGTCAATGAAAACTTGCGTGGTCATGCCTTGATCCTCTTGCGTGCAAGCACCGGGCGCGCATGGCCGTCCGCCAGCCTCGACACGACATCGGCCAATGGCTCGGTCGTTACCTGCATCCAATGGGCATTGGCGTGGATGAGATTATCGCCGTCCGCCATGAACCCGACATGGCCGGGGAAAAAGATGATGTCGCCCCTTTGCAGCGGCGCGTCTGGTTCGATCTCGTCACCGAGCGCCGCCATCTGCTGATCGGTATCGCGGGGCGATTCCATGCCGCAGAGCGAGAGGCAGAGCTGGACAAGGCCCGAACAGTCGAGCCCGTCGCCACTGCGCCCGCCCCACAGATAGGGCGCACCCCTCAGCCGTTCGGCAATGGCCACGGGGTCTGGTTCAGGTTGGCCGACCGCTGACAGATGCCGAAGGTGGATAAAGCCCGCTTCGGTCTTCAGGAAGTCGCCCGCGACCTCCCCCGCAACACGGCTTCCCATCGGGAGGCGGGCTTGCTCCGGCGACTTGATACCGGCTTCGGCAAAGACCAGCGCCGCTACGGCCGTTACGATGTGCGTGGGTACGATGGGATCGCTCAGCAAGCCGGCAGGTACATAACCGACATAATGGTCATGCGCGCTATAGCCCCAGGCCCAGCCGCCCGCGACGTCGATCGCCTGAAACGTCTCGCCGTGCAGCAGTTCGGATACCGCCACCGCGGCGATGTCGCCCTTCGCCCGGATCGGCGTCCGGGGTGCGCGAAGCGAAAAGGCCTGCGGGCAGGAATAATGGGGCGCGAAATATTTCCCGGCGAGCGCGATGTCCGCCAGATCGCCGCGAATAGCGTTCACCCGCCGGTCCAGCGCTATGGAGCGCCCGGTCAGTGTGAACCTGTTCCGTCGAACTTCAGCTGCCGACCCGCTTTTTGCCCCAATGTTCATCGCGCTTGGGTTCTGCGATGAAACGCTCGAATCCGTCAAGAAAATGCGCCCCTTTCGACGTCCTGGTAATGAAGATGTTGCGGCGGTCCGCTTCATCCCGCTCGCGGCGCAGATAGCCGAGAGCGCCCAGCTTGTTCAAGGCACGAGTAATAACGGGCTTCGAAACATTAAGTTTGTCCGCCAGCCCCCGCACTGTGTGGGGACCCGGCACAATATAGACAATCAACATCAAGGCCATTTGACGGTTGGTGAGATCGGGTTCCCCCGACCGCACATAATCGACAAGCGTCCGCATCCAGCTTCCCAAGGCTGGTCCGCTCAACGGCGCCGATTCGTTCAAATCGGCTTTGGCGCTATGCTTGTTCATGCCACCCCAACGCATCAATGGCGAAACGGTTGCGAAACGGACTTGAAAATTAGGTTGAATGTGGAGGAAAGGGGGGATTGGCGTCGTCTGGCCGATACTGGAGACTTATCTTCTCTAACATCACGCATATGGGGCGGTTTGTTGAGGGAATAACTGTTGGACAGGAAATTGTTGGATTGTGAATTTTCCTGCTTTTTCTATGGTTTACCGTCCAATTTTCTGTCAGAGGAACTTCTTCAGATCGGCTACAAAACTATCAAAGCGATCGTGATGAACCCAGTGGCCCGCCCCCTCGTAACTGGTGACAGTCGCTTGCTTGAAATGATCGGCCCGCCCGTCCGTCCCCGGATGGTGCGCCCAGCTGTCCGCACCATGGACGAGCCATACCGGACAGTCGACGTTATGCCACAGCTCGTGAAGCTCCTCGTCCGTGATACCCATCGGCAACAGGGAGCGGACATAGTTGTCAAACTTCCAGCTGTAACTGCCGTCCTCGTTGCGGGTCGTGCCGTGGATCGTCAGGTGCCGCACCTGGTCAGCCGAGAGATGCGGGTTTGCCTCGCGCATGCGGGCAAAGGCCTGTTCGAGAGACGTGTAGCGACGGTGGGTACGAGCGCTCAGTGCGCGGCGCTCAGTAATCCAGTCCCGCCAGCGTTCCGCCACCGGCGCGTCCGGCTTGTGGTCAAGCGGCGAAATTCCAAGCCCCTCGATCACCGCCAGCCGGCGCACGCGCTCCGGATAGAGACCAGCGTACCGCAGTGAAATGGCACCGCCGAGCGAATGTCCGACCATGGAGACAGGGCCGTCGCTCGCCTGATGAATGAGCTGAGCGAGATCCGATACATAAAATGCCATGGAGTAACCGCCATCCGGCGACCAGGCACTGTCACCATGGCCACGCAGATCCGGACAGATGACGTGCCAATCGTGGCGCAGTTCCTGCGCGACCCAGTCCCAATTATGCGCATGATCCTGTCCCCCATGAACCAGCACGAGAAGTGGCGCATCGGAATTTCCCCAATCCAGATAATGAAGCGCCAGCCGCTGTGAAATGAAGCGATGGGAAGTTGGTCCAAGATCGTTCACATTGTCCTCCTGCAACCGCTGGCATCAGCCGCGGGCGTACCGCGTCACCAACATTCCCCAGGCCGCACGCAGGCCGAGGGCTTCGCCGCCCTTGGGGCGGCCGGGCTTGGCGGCGGGGCGCCATGCGAAGGTGTCGAAATGCGCCCATTGGGTGCCGTCGGGCACGAATTTCTGCAGGAACAGCGCGGCGGTGGTGGCTCCCGCAAAGCCGCCTTCGGCCGCGTTGTTGATGTCGGCGATGTCGGATTTCAGCATGTCGCCATAGGGCGCCCATAGGGGGAGCCGCCAGACAGGATCGTCGGTCTCGGTTCCCGCCGTGGCAAGCGCATCGGCAAGGGCATCGTCATTGGCGAAAAGGCCGGGCAGGTCCGGACCCAGCGCCACGCGCGCCGCGCCGGTCAGGGTGGCGAAATCGAGGATCAGTTCGGGCTGCTCCTCGCCCGCTTTGGTCAGCGCGTCGGCCAGCACCAGCCGCCCCTCGGCGTCGGTATTGCCGATCTCCACCGTCATCCCCTTGCGGCTGGTGAGGACGTCGCCGGGACGGAAGGCGTTGCCGCCAATGGCGTTTTCAACGGCCGGAACAAGCAGGTGAAGCTGCACGGGCAGGCGCGCCGCCATGATCAGGCGGGCAAGGGCAAGGGCATGCGCCGCGCCGCCCATATCCTTTTTCATCAGGCGCATGGCGCTGGACGGCTTGATGTCGAGGCCGCCGCTGTCGAAGCAGACGCCCTTGCCGATCACGGCGATTTTCGGGGCCTTGGGATCGCCCCATTTGATCTCGATCAGCCGTGGCGCGAACGCTCTCTCCGCTGCTCGTCCGACCGCATGGATCATCGGGAAGCCGGTTTCCAGGTCATCGCCGCGCGTGATCGTCAGCTTGGCGTGATAGGCTTTCGCCAGCGCTTCGGCCGCGTGCTGAAGGTCGGGTGGCCCCATATCGGCGGTCGGCGTATTGACGAGATCGCGGACCAGTGCGGTTGCTTCGGCCTGCTGGACCATCTCTTCGATCTTGCCCGGCTCGCCGGTCAGTAGGACGCGAGGCCCGGTCGCGCCGTCGCCCTTGCGATAGCGGTCGAAGCGATATTGCGCGGTGAGCCAGCCGAACATGGCGGGGCCGGGCTGACGCCCCTCCACCCGGTACGTGCCCTCTGGCAGGGCTTCGGCCGCCTTGGCGAGGCACCAGCTTGAGAAGTTCTCCACATTGGCGACGCCCAGCGCCACCGACCAGTCGTCGGGTTTTTCGCCGGGAAGGGTGGCGATCTCAAAGCCCTTGCCCCGGAACTTCTGTGCGGCGACTGCGGCGCGGCGCTGCTCGGGCTGATCCTTCAGCCAGCCGGCAAATGTCTTTTCATCGACAAGGTGGATGGAACGGGCGGCCTGGCCCGTGTCGGGTTTCAAAAGAGCGGCATAGTCAATCATCGCGACGACCTTATGCGAATGCGGGGATAGGGGGAATCCCTGATTTTCGATCACGCCCCGTTCCGGGATAAGGATTGTTGCGTTCCTCTCCCCACGGGGGGATCGTTGCAAAATTTACCGTTCGCCCTGAGCTTGTCGAAGGGCATCAATTATTCTTCCAGAAAATGGGGGGCTTCGACAAGCTCAGCCCGAACGGATTTGGCTTTGCTCGACTTTCGCAACGATCCCCAAGGGAGAGGATGTGGGCGCTGCCGCTTCCCAGCGGAAATTTATGCCGCCTCACGCGTTATCGGGATGTCTGTTTTCTGAGGAGGGCTTTATGAATATCACCGAAAACAAGGCTGAACGCGCTTTGCGGGATCGCGCCTTTGCACTGGCGGACAGCGGACGGTTCACGGCCGCCCTGGAGGTGGAGCGCGCGCTGATCAGCGAGGGCTGGCCCAATGCCCGCCGGGCGATGGAAAGCGAAGTGTTCCGCCAGGCGATCCATGATCGTTGCGAGGCGGCCAAGGCAGAGGGTTGAGGCGGGGCTGGTGACGGCTTGGGGGTCTGAGCTGCCTTTAAGCCCCTCCTCTTCAGGGGAGGGGAAGGGGTGGGGGCCATTGCGCAGCAATGGCTGGCGCCAGCCATTTTCGGGGCCTTACAGGCCCCACCCCAACCCCTCCCCTGAAGGGGAGGGGCTATTTCCGCTCACCCCCCCCCTTATCCGCCATTCTCAACCCTAATATTCGCCCGTTTCACCCCTGCTGCCCCCACTAATCGATTTTCCCGATAAGTCTGGCCGTGAAACTCCGTTGGCGTCCATGCGTCTTTTGCTGTTGAAGGCCCCTGTGGCGGCGGCTCGTCCTTCCCGGTAATGAAGACAAGGAGTTAAGACATGCTTGGACGTCAGGTTCCCGACGTTGTACTGAAGACCCGCGTGCGCGATGAGAGCATCGGTGGCGACAATCCCTTTCGCTGGCAGGATGTGCGGACCGGCGATCTGTTCCGGAACAAGCGCGTGGTGGTTTTCTCGCTTCCCGGCGCGTTCACACCGACCTGCTCCAACGAGCAATGCCCCGCATTCGAGCGCCTTTACGACGAGTTCAAGGCCGCCGGGGTGGACGAGGTTTATTGCGTTTCGGTCAACGATGCGTTCGTGATGTACCAGTGGGGCAAGCATCTGGGGATCAATAGGGTGAAGCTGTTGCCCGACGGATCGGGCGATTTCACGCGGCGCATGGGCATGCTGATCAAGAAGAACCATCTGGGCTTCGGCGATCGCAGCTGGCGCTATGCGATGGTCGTCGATGATGGCGAGGTGACCGGCTGGTTCGAGGAACCCGGCATCAACGATGTCGGATCGGACAACGACCCCTATGGCGAAACGCGGCCGGAGCCCGTGCTGGATTGGGTGCGGAATCACCCGAAGGGGTAGGACCGCCCGGCATTCAGCGCTGACGGCCTGCAAATCACGGTTTTCCGTGCTTCCGGTGTTCGCGTACCTTAAGTACGCTGCGGTCCGGGGCACGGAAAACCCCTTCGAGCGAATGGTTCCGGACGGGTAATTTCGCTATACGGACAAACCAGCCTCAGGAGCCGCGATCATTCCTTCTCGGGACCACCCATGGCGACCGGTGGCTTGCTGCTGAGCGCCAGCAGATAATCGCTCGACTGGATGAAGGGCATCGGATTGACCGCCTCACCGTCGATGCGCACTTCATAGTGCAGGTGGCTGCCGGTGGAACGGCCGGTCGATCCCATCAGGCCGATCACCTGGCCGCGACGGACGCGCTGGTTGGGCGCGACGATCAGCTTCGACATATGGCCGTAGCGGGTCTCGATGCCGTTGCCATGCGTGATTTCGACCAGATTGCCATAGCCGCTGACCCATTGCGAGCGGCCGACAATGCCATCGGCGGTGGCGTAGATTGGCGTGCCGACCGGGCCGGGGATGTCGATGCCCTTGTGCGCACGGCGGCGGCCGTTGAACGGATCGGAACGGACGCCGAAGCTGCTGGTCAGCATCATGTTGTCGACGGGCTTGGAGGAAGGGATGGAGACGGTGGCATGAACCACGTTGTCCATCTTCTTCCAGGAGGCGAAAATGGCGCGGAAATTGGCGTCTGCTTCGCCCAGGCCGCTTTCCAGTTCCGTGGCGTCGTCCTCATGGCTGTCCATGGCGACATCGGCCATGGCCGGGGTGGCGGCTGAAACAGCGGCGCCGATGAAAAGAATTTTCAGGGCAGAGCCTGCGGCGGAGATGCAATTCTTTGAAAGCGAACGGAACATTTGTCCGCCTTCAATGTTGTTCGCCTTGTCGAAAACCATGCATACCCCGACTAACACGGGGCTATGCCCCTTTTTGCGACCCATTTTTTGCTGAGCGGTCCCGGTTTCCCCAAACCGGACCCTTCTCGGCCCCGTGCATCATGTGTGCATGGTGCGGTTTTGTCGTGCAAGCCTTGTGTAACATTCCCGCGTTAAAGCGGCTCGCCGATGCGTTGAGTCGTTAATCGGAGGTTCAACGCCCCCTGAAAAGGGCGCTTTATTAAGGTTTTGGTTAGGATTGCGGGTACCACCCCCACGCATTTCGCCGCCCGGACGAAGCGTTTCGTCCGGGCGGCGGCAGGCCGAATCTTACCAGAAGAAGTTGCGGATCACATCCACCACCCGTCCGGTACGCATATTGACCAGCAGCACATCGTCATAATGCCGCACCCACCGCATATGTCCGCGCGCGGGCGGCAGACGGTAGCGCCACGGATCGGCAATCACATAGCGCGGGCCATAATAGCCCCGCCCGATGTGCGCGCCAGGCCTGAACGCGTGATAGCGATAGGGCGAACGCCACTCGCCGCGCGAGTAGAGCTTGCGGTTGTGCTTGCGGTATTCGCGCCAATCCTGGCGATACTCCCGCTTCGCCTCGCGCAGGTCGCGGCGCTCCTCGCGAATATCGTCGCGGTCGCCATAGCGTTGGGCGTGGCGCAATTCGCGCTGTTCCTCACGAATATCCTGACGGTCGCGGGCCAATTCCCGCGTCTGCGCCGTCGCGACACCGGGCAGGACCGTCGCCGCCATCAGGGCAACAAACATGACTTTACGCATCATCGGACTCCTTATCCTGTTCAGCAGCCGCGCAGATGAGGAGCGGCGTTGCAGACGGCCCGGTTATTGCTGATTCGTCCTGAACAGCCGGGGAATGCGTTGGTCAGCTTCGCGAAAGCCTGTGTATCAAATTGTATCGGCGCGCCGAGCATGGCGACATAAAATGTCCCCAACGATTCCCCTCCCGACATTTTCTGCTTGATCCGGTGGAAGACTCATGGAAACTTCCCGCCAAAACAGGATGAGGGCGCAAATGGCATCGATTTTCCCGGGTAACCCCGTCGCGGGGCATTCCAGCCGTTACTGGCATCGCAAGATGAGCAACAACCTCGCTTGGGCGCTTGTCCTGTTCACCGGTCTTCAGATTTGCGTCATATCCGGCGTCGTTGCGACGGGTGCATCGACCATTCTCTATCATCTGGGCATAGCCGTGCTGATCGCTGCGGTGGTACCGGCGGCGCGCGGCATGGAGCGGCGCTGGGAAGCGCTGTCGCAGGGCGACCTTTCGACGCCAAGGCTCGCCGCCCTGTTCCGCATCGACCAGCTCAGGCTTTGGGGCGCCGCTCTCTTCCTGCCGCTGGCATGGATCCCCTTGGGCGCTCTGTTCGACCTTATTGGCTGAGCCGCCAGCCCCGTTTCCCGACTGAGAACCCCCGCAGGTTCGAACTGTGCGTTGAACGGTGGCGCATGACGCCCGAATGGAATTGTCACGGCCATTTGCGGTATTGATATGTTGTAACATCATGTCTAAGGGCCAACCCACTTCGATAACAGACATGAGGTTTCGCACCATGCACCTACGCGCCGCGCTGCTTTCCGGCATTGCCGTTCTTCTGACCGTCCCGCCCGCGCTGGCGCAGGATGACTATCATGTGGAAACATCGCATGACATCGTCGTGACCGGCGTGTTTCAGCGCAACCAGATGGATATTCTGTCGGGAACGTCGGTGCTGGCCGGAACCGAGCTGGTCCGCAATCTGAAGCCCACCATCGGCGACACGCTGACTAGCCAGCCGGGCGTGTCGGCGACGTCCTTCGGCCCCAATGCCTCACGCCCCGTCTTGCGCGGCTTTCAGGGCGAGCGGGTGCGGGTGCTGACCGACGGCATCGGCAGCTTCGACGTTTCCAACACATCGGTCGATCACGCGGTCGTCATCAACCCGCTGACCGCCGACCGGATCGAGGTGCTGCGCGGGCCGTCCGCGCTGCTCTTCGGATCGGCCGCGATCGGGGGTGTGGTCAATGTCGTCGATAGCCGGATTCCAAGGCACGTGCCGGATGAACCCATCCATATCGAAGGCATCGCCACATACGGCAGCGCGGCCAATGAGCGCTCGGTTTCAGCCGCCGCCGACGCGCCCCTGTCACAACAGATCGTGTTCCATGTCGATGGCAGCTACAGCAAGACCGGCGACCTCGATACCGGGAGCTATATCCTGACACCATCGCTGCGATCCGAGGCGGCGGCGAGCGCCGATCCGGCCATCGCCGCACTGGCCGACCTCAAGGGCAAGATTCCCAACAGCGCTGGCGAGACCTGGAACGCCGCAGCCGGCCTGGCGCTCATCACCGACGGCGGCAATCTGGGCTTTTCCGTCAGTCATTTCGACAGCCTTTATGGCGTTCCGGTACGCTATTCCCTCGATCCAGATGTCGAAGCCGAAGAGGTTCGCCTGGACATGAAGCAGACCCGCGCCGATCTGCGGGCGGAAGTCGATGCAGGCGAGGGCTTCCTGAGCCAGATCCGCTTGCGCGCTGGGTTCGCGGACTATCAGCATAGCGAACTGGAAGATACCGGCGAGGTCGGCACCACCTTCTACAATCAGGGTCTTGAGGCGCGGCTGGAACTGCTGCAGCACAAGCGCGGCGGCTGGGAAGGCGCGTTTGGCGGGCAAATGTTGATGCGCGACTTCAATGTGGTCGGCGAGGAGAAGTTCCTGCCGCGAAACCACACCCGGCAATACGGCCTGTTCACCCTGCAATCGATCGACCTGGGCAAGTGGCGGGCTGAGGCTGGCGCGCGTTATGAACATGGCATTGCCAGCGCCGACGCAGACACAGACATCGGCAATCCGGCTCTGCGGCGATCCTTCGACGCCGCGTCCGCATCTCTTGGCGCCAGCTACGCCCTGGCGGACGGCTGGCGGCTCGGCGTCTATGGCTCGCATAGCCAGCGTGCACCATCAGCCGAAGAATTGTTC
>CBHCMH010000042.1:0-9417 GCA_965974445.1 uncultured Rhizorhapis sp. | reverse complement strand
GGGCGTCGCCGCGCTGCACCGGCTGCACATCATCCACCGGGACATCAAGCCGGATAACGTGATCCTGACCGGGGATGGCGGCCTTCGCCTTATCGACCTGGGTGTCGCGCGCCTGCCCCGCGTAGAGGAGTTCAGCGGCAGCGAAATCCCCGGAACGCCCAGCTATATGGCGCCCGAACTGTTCGACGGCGAAGCCGGAAGCGAGGCAAGCGATCAGATCGCGCTCGGCGTCACGCTCTACCGCATGTTCACCGGCCAATATCCCTATGGAGAAGTGGAGGCGTTCAGCCGCCCCAAATTCGACAAGCCGCAGCGCCCCTCCCGCTTCCGCCCCGACATGCCCGCATGGCTGGAAGCCACGCTGCTCCGCGCGGTCGCCGTCAATCCGGACGAGCGTTTCGGCGATACGATCGAACTTTTGCGCGCGCTGGAGGATGGCGGAACCCGCGCGATTGGCCCGGTTCACAGGCCCCGGTCGCTCTATGAACGCAATCCACTGCGCTTCTGGCAGGGCGTGTCGCTGATGCTGTTTGTAGCGCTGATGATTGCGCTGGCGGCGGAATAAGGCGCGCGCATGGGACGGACGGGTCGAGCCGCCCAGCGGATATTCCGCAATGTCCCAGAAATAACGCATCCGAATCCACTCCGACACAAGACGTTGAAACTGACGGAGCCTTCACGACTCCCACAGCGCCATTGCTGTCGATTTGAGCAGAACCCCGGCTATGCGCTACGGGAATCCCAGGAAACATGATGCAGCGCCATTGCTGCAACGCGGCAATGAATAATTCAGGCCAATGATTCTGTCAACGGGGTCCGCATCCATTGCGGCGGCGGCATTGCCCCAAAATCCGCGGCAATGTTGCCAAAACTCTAAGCCGACAGCTCAGCGAGATACTGATCCAGCTGATCGGGATCGAAGGAACGCCGGTCGAAAAACTGGTCCGGACCCAGCATCAGGCGGCCCTGAACCGTGCCGACGCCTATGGTCGCGGCGATTCCGCCCTCCAGTTTCGCGCTGGCCCCAGGCAGGGGGACGTTGGTGCCGGCAAAGGCCGCCCGGTATACATCGGGCCGAAAAACCCTTTGCGCCGCGGCATAATCCTTTGCGTTTTTCCGGGTGTGGCCGGCGCGGACCATCTGGGCGTAAAGCCATGCCGCCTGGCTGACCCAGGGGAAATTGGCCGCCTCGCGATGCTGGAACATGAAGTCGGGAATGTGAAGCGGCTCTGTCGCCGCAGTCAGCTTGATCCGGTCGGAAATGGCCCGTTCAATCAGGTCGGCCGGCCCATCAAGATATTCGGGACGCGCCAGAATCGCGGCGATTTTCTCACGCCGGTCAGGCTCGATGAACGCCTTGCCCGCATTATAGAGTGCGCGAATAACGCGGTGGACGAGTTCCCGATCGGCTTCCATGCGGGCGGTCGGCATGGCCAGCACCTTTTCCACGCCGCGCTGCCAGATATGGGCGGTCACAGTCACAATCGCGCCCACGCCCCGTTCGACCGCAACGCTGTTCCAGGGTTCCCCGACACAGATGCCGTCCACCTCGCCTGCGGCCAGCGCGTCAGCGGCGAAGGGCGGGGCGATGGTGATGATGTCCACCTGCTCGTCGATATTGACCCCGCTGCCCGCCAGCCAATAGCGCAGCATGTAGTTATGGCTGGAAAAGCGGTGCACCACGCCCAGACGGATCTTCTTTCTGCCTTGTGCCCGTTCCGCAACGATGGCGGCAAAGCGCTTTCCCGCCTCCACGGGATCGGCAAGGCCTTCCTTTCCGCCGGTTATTACATCTGCCAGCGGGCGGGACAGGGTAATCGCGTTGCCATTGAGTCCCAGGACGAACGGCACCGACAGCGGCACCGGCGGGCGATCCAGCCCCAGGCTGGTCGCGATGGCCAGCGGCGCGACAAGATGGGCCGCATCGCTATGGCCGTAAAGCAGGCGGTCGCGCACCGTCGCCCAACTCACGTCCCGCATCAGTTGCAGATCGACGCCCTGCTCTTCGGCAAAGCCAAGTTCGCGAGCAAGGATGGGAAGGGCGGCATCGACCAGGGGCAAGAAACCAACACGAAACACGTCAAGCGTCACAGATCACCTCCCATCAGGCTGTCGGCGGTCACCAATGCCTCGGCAACATCGGCAATGCGGCGGTTACTTTGCATGGCGTGACTGCGCAGCAAGGCGTAAGCGGACGGCTCATCAATGCCCCGGCGCTTCATTAAGATGGCCTTGGCGCGATCGACAATCTTGCGCTCGGCAAGCATGTTTTTCGCTTCGGCCAATTCCTCCTGCAGCTTGGAAAAGGCCTGAAAGCGGCGGACAGCCAGATCCAGAATGGGCTTGATGCGTTCCTTTTTGAAACCATCGACGATATAGGCCGATACCCCCGCATCGACGGCGGCAATCGTCGATTCCTCATCGCTCTGATCCACGAACATGGCGATGGGCTTGCCAAGCGAACGCGACACCAGGAAGCTTTCCTCCAGCGTATCGCGGCTGGGGTTTTCCAGGTTCATGAGAACGACGTCGGGTTCAAGCTCGGTCAGGCGGGCGACCAGGCCCCTGCGGTCCGTCAGGGTCGCAATGTCGCTGAGGCCGGACTCGCGCAGCCCTTCCTCGATCACCGCCGCGCGGGCGGAGCTTTCATCGACAATTGCAATCCGCAACCTTTGCCTCCCTGTTATGCTGCGTTGCAACGATTCGCGGAGGAATGCAATATAGCCGCAGGCGCAGGCGCCTTGGGACGAACATCACTCCGCTGCGGCGACGTCCGTCTTCTCGCCCTTTTTCCGTTCCTTCCGGTCGGTGAACCAGATGGCGACAAGGGTGATTTCGTAAAGCAGGATCAGCGGAATCGCGAGCATCAGCTGCGACACGACATCGGGCGGCGTCAGCACGGCCGCCGCCACGAACGCCAGCACGATCATGTAACGGCGCATGCTCACCAGCTGTTCGCGCGTCACGATTCCCGCGCGATTGAGCAGCATCAGCAGCACCGGCATCAGGAAGCTGATCCCGAAGGCCAGGATGAATTGCATCACCAGCGACAAATAGCTGTCGGTGCTGGGCAGGGCCTCGACATCCAGGCCGCCGCTTTGCCCCTCGAAACTCAGGAAGAAATGAAAGGCGGTCGGCATCACGACATAATAGGCCAGCGCCGCACCCAGCGTGAACAACACCGGCGTCGCGATCAGGAACGGCAGGAACGCATTCTTTTCCTTGGAATACAGCCCCGGCGCGACAAAGGCCCAGAGCTGGTTGGCGATAATCGGGAAGGACACGAAAAAGGCCGCGAACAACGCCACCTTCACCTGCACGAAAAACGCTTCATACAGTTTGGTATAGACCAGCCGGCCATGCCCCTCGCCAAAGGCCTCGGTCAGCGGCACCACCAGAAAGCCGAATATCCGGTCGGCAAAATAGAAGCAGACGGCAAAGGATATCAGCAGCGCGCCGATGCACCACATCAGTCGCCGCCGGAGTTCCAGAAGATGGTCGAGCAGCGGTGCACGGCTGTCGTCAATGTCCATCATGCCGCCGGACCGCCCTTGGCTGCCGCAGCCGCAGCCGCTTCCGGCTCGGCCGGTGTGTCGGGCGCAGCCGCTTCTGACGCGCCATCCTTCGCTGGATCCTTGGCCTTGACCGGAGCGGCCAGCGCGGCCACCTCCTCGGACGCATCGACCGAAGGAAATTCCTTCATGATCCGCTCATTTTCGGCGGCCCACTTCTTTTCCAGCTCTTCCATCTCCGCCTCGCGGACCATGGCGTCGATGCCGGTGCGGAAATGGCGCGCCATGCCCCTGGCCTTGCCCATGATCTGCCCCAGCTTGTAGAGCGCGCGCGGCAAATCCCTGGGGCCGATCACTACGATCGCTACAATTGCGACAAGCAAAAGCTCGGTTGAGCCGATGTCAAACATCTAGTGCTGTTGTCCGGTTAAAGCCGCGCGTCAGCCGTGCTTCTGCTCTTCGGCGACGGGTTTTGCCGTCTTTTCCGGGGCTGTCTGGGACTCGATCCGGCTTGCCGGTTTGGCCGCAGCCGCGTCCTCATCGTCCGAAAGGCCCTTCTTGAAACTCTTCAGTCCCTTGGCGACGTCGCCCATCATGTCCGAAAACCGGCCTTTTCCAAACAATAGCATCACTACGATACCGACAACCAGCCAATGCCAGATGCTAAGGCCACCCATTTCAAAATCTCCTTATACGAAGTGCCTATTTAGGCCTCTTCATCGTCATTTTCCAGCGCCGATTGCCCGGACAGCCCCTCCAGCACCAAATCGGCGGGGTCAAGCAGTCCTGCCGCCCTCAGATCGTCGATGCCCGGAAGGTCACGGCGGCTGCTAAGCCCGAAATGTGACAGAAATTCGCTCGTCGTCGCATAAATCAGCGGCCGCCCCGGTACTTCGCGCCGTCCCGCCGGGCGTACCCAGCCCGCCTCCATCAGCACGTCAAGCGTTCCCTTGGCGACCTGAACCCCACGAATAGCCTCGATTTCCGCGCGGCTGACGGGCTCATGATAGGCAATGATCGCCAGCGTCTCCATGCCCGCACGGGAAAGCTTGCGCGGCTCCTCCTTTTCGCGGCGGAGAATATGGGCAAGGTCGGGCGCGGTCTGGAAATGCCATCGCCCGCCCCGCTCGACCAGATGAATGCCGCGTCCGGCATACTCTTCCCGCACCTGTTCCAGCGCATCGGCAATATTGCCCTCATGCCCGACATAATGCCGGATTTCCGCCGCCGTCAGCGGCTTGTCGGACGCGAATAGCGTGGCTTCGACCGCCCGCACGAAATCGTCGGGCGGCGTCATGACGTCCCCTCGCCCGCGCGCAGGAAGATCGGCTCGAAAATCCCCTCCTGCCGGATGTCCACCCGGCCCTGACGCGCCAGTTCCAGCGCGGCGACGAAGCTGCTCGCCAGCGCCGACCGGCGAAGCGCCGGGGTCGCGCCCTCCGGCAGAAAACTTTCCAGCCGCGCCCAATCGATCCGCATGCCGATCAGCCGCCCCACCCGCTCGATCGCCTCCTCCAGCGTCATCACCGCGCGCCGGGCGACCACATGCATGGCGGGCTGCGTGCGCGCCCGGATTTGTCCATAGGCCGAAATCAAGTCGAAGATACTGGCCTCCCATGCCGCCTTGCGCACAGTGCGAAGGCCCTCGGGCGCGGGCCGCACGAACACGTCCCGCCCGATCCGGTCCCGCGCCATCAGCCGCGCCCCTGCCTCTCGCATGGCGTTCAGCCGTTGCAGGCGCAATTGCAGGCGCAGCGCCAGTTCCTCGGGCGAGGGATCAACGCCTGGATCCCTGGGCAACAGCAGGCCGGACTTCAGATAGGCTAGCCATGCCGCCATCACCAGATAATCGGCCGCAATCTCCAGCTTCAGTTCATGCGCGCCCTCGATAAAGGCCAGATATTGCTCCACCAGCGCCAGGATCGACAGCTCACGCAAATCGACCTTTTGCGTCCGCGCAAGCGCCAGCAGCAGGTCCAGCGGCCCTTCCCAGCCGTCCAGTTCCACCGTCAGCACATCGGGCGATCCGGTGGTTGCGGGCCGATCGACCAGGTCCGCCCAATCGGCCATCACGTCATTCATGCGAGCGCCAGCAAGGCATCGCGCTTGGCGGCCAGTTCCTCATAGGGCTTCGCCTCCGGTGCGCTGGAAATGGCCGCCATGGCCCGGTCCAGCCGCGCCCGCGACTCCGGCCTGATCTCGCCCAAAGCCTCGGCAATGCCGCGCATCTCATCGATCCGCCCCCAGCAATTGAGCGCCAGGTCGCATCCCGCCGCAACGACATCCGCCGCCAGCCGGGGAACGTCGCCCTTCAATGCTTTCATGTCGAGGTCGTCGGACATCAGCAGGCCGTCAAAGCCAATGCGCTCCCGGATGATATTGGCGATCACCGTGGACGACAGGCTGCACGGACGGTCCTTGTCCCACGCCGTATAGACGATGTGCGCCGTCATTCCCATCGGGGCGGCATTGAGCGCGCGAAAGGGCGCCAGGTCAATCTCCAATTCCGCCTCGTCCGCATCCACCACAGGCAGGTCGAGATGGCTGTCCACCATGGCGCGGCCGTGGCCCGGCATATGCTTCACGATGCCGCACACCCCGCCCCGGCGCAGCCCGTCCAGCACGGCCCGCCCCAGGGCGGCAACCCGCAACGGCTCGCCTCCAAGCGCCCGGTCGCCGATAATGTCGTTCGCGCCCGGCTGCCGCACATCGAGGAGCGGCAGGGCATCGACATTGATCCCCACATCGCGCAGCGTCACCGCAATCGCCTGCGCATTGCACCGCGCCGCCTCGATCGCGCTGGCCGGAGCAATCTCATACAGCCTGTCAAACACCGCACCCGGAGGAAAGGCCGGCCAGAGCGGCGGCTGCATCCGCGCAACCCGTCCGCCTAACTCCGGCTGTCGCCGGAGCAAGGCTCCCTATCCTCTCCCGTCAAGGGAGAGGAGAATGACCGTGGACCGCCTTTCCGCCCGTTTCGCCAAATGCCGGGCCGAGGGCCGCGCCGCGCTTGTCTGCTTCGTGACCGGAGGCGATCCGACGCCGGGCGACACCGCGGCCATTCTCGACGCGCTGGTGGAGGGCGGAGCCGACATCATCGAACTCGGCATGCCATTCACCGATCCGATGGCGGACGGTCCGGCCATTCAGGCGGCGAACCTCCGCAGCCTTGGCGCTGGCACGAAGACCGCAGACATCCTGCAGATGGCGGCCGAATTTCGCGCCCGGCATCCGCAAACGCCGCTGATCCTGATGGGCTATGCCAATCCCATGATCCACAAGGGCGGCGACTGGTTTGCCGAGCAGGCCAAGGCATCGGGCGTCGATGGCGTCATCTGCGTCGATCTTCCCCCTGAAGAGGACGGCGAGCTTGGCCCGGCGCTTCGGGGCAAGGGGCTGCACTTCATCCGTCTCGCGACGCCGACGACCGATGCCGCCCGGCTGCCCGCCGTGCTCAATGGCGCGAGCGGCTTTCTCTATTATGTCTCGGTTGCTGGGATCACGGGCAAGCAGCAGGCCGCGCTCGACAGCATCGAGGAGGCAGTCGCCCGCCTGAAGGCGCAGACCGCCCTCCCCCTCGCCGTCGGCTTTGGCGTGCGCACGCCGGAGCAGGCCGCCGCTATCGGCCGGGTCGCCGACGGCGTCGTCGTGGGTTCCGCCATCATCGACGTCGTTGCCCAGCACGGCGCATCGGCCCCGCCCTTCGTCAAAAACTATGTCGCATCGCTGAGCGCCGCCATCGCCAGCGCCGCTAAGGAACCCGCCGCATGAGCTGGATCAACCGCGTTCGCAAAGCCATCCCCTTCATTGCGAAAAAGGAAACGACGACCGACAATCTTTGGCACAAATGCGGCCATTGCGGTCAGATGATCTTTGTGAAGGAATGGCAGGAGAATCTGTCGGTCTGCCCCAAATGCGACCATCACGGCCGCATCGGTCCCACGGCGCGGTTCGAGCAGATTCTCGATGCCGGAAGCTGGAAAGTGCTGCCCACGCCCGTGGTGAAGGAAGATCCGCTCAAATTTCGTGACAGCAAGAAATATACCGACCGGATCAAGGCCGCCCGGAACAGCACGGGCGAGCAGGACGCGCTGATCAACGCGCGCGGCACGATCGAGAAAATGGCCGTCGTCATCGGCGTTCAGGATTTCGCCTATATGGGCGGCTCGATGGGCATGGGCGTTGGCGCCGCCTTCATTCAGGGGGTCGAGGAAGCGATCAAGCGCAAATGCCCCTATGTCATCTTCACGGCCGCCGGCGGCGCCCGGATGCAGGAAGGCATCCTGTCGCTGATGCAGATGCCACGTGCGACCGTCGCCATTCAGAAGCTGCACGCGGCGGGCCTGCCCTATATCGTCGTCCTTACCGACCCGACCACTGGCGGCGTCACCGCCAGCTATGCGATGCTGGGCGACGTGCAGATTTCCGAACCGCGCGCCCTGATCGGCTTTGCCGGTCAGCGGGTCATCGAGAACACGATTCGCGAAAAGCTGCCCGAAGGGTTCCAGCGCGCCGAATATCTGCTGGACCATGGCATGATCGACATGGTCGTCCACCGCAGCGAGTTGCGCGCGACGCTCGGCAAGGTCATCGGATATCTGTGCCCGAACAAGGCCGCTGCCTGATGCGCAGCCCCTCCCCTGAGCGGGAGTAGCAATGATGGCCGACCACGCGCATTCGTCCGATCCCGCCGTCCAGTCGCAGCTCGACCGCCTGGCGCTGCTTTCGCCCGGCCGCGACATATTGGGGCTGGAGCGGATCACGACGCTGCTCGCCCGGCTCGGCGATCCGCAGCTCGGGCTTGCGCCGGTGTTCCATGTCGCCGGCACCAACGGAAAAGGCTCCACCTGCGCCTTCCTGCGGGCCGCCCTGGAGGCGGACGGGAAGAGCGTTCACGTCTTCACCTCCCCGCATCTGGTGCGCTTCAACGAACGCATCCGGCTGAATGGCAAGCTGATCTCCGACGCATATCTGGCCGAACTTCTGGCGCGGGTGCTCGATCGGGCTGACGGCGTCGGCGCAAGCTTTTTTGAAGTGACCACGGCCGCAGCCTTCCTTGCCTTCGCCGAAAATCCGGCCGACGCCTGCATTATCGAGGTGGGCCTGGGCGGACGGCTGGACGCCACAAACGTCATCCCTGCCCCGGCGGTATGCGGGGTCGCGCAGCTCGGGATCGACCACCAGTCCTTCCTCGGGAACACGCTGGTTGAAATCGCGGCCGAAAAGGCCGGGATCGCCAAGGCCGGGGTGCCGCTCGTCACCATGAAATATCCCTCACATATCGCCCAGATCATGGAAGCGGCGGCGGGGCATGCCGGGGCCAGCTTGAAAGTCATGGGCCGCGATTGGGATGCCGCCGTTTACCGCGACAAGCTGCATTATCGCGACGAGGACGGACGGCTGGAGCTACCCTTGCCGCGCCTGTCCGGACAGCATCAGCCGATGAACGCGGCGCTCGCGACCGCCATGCTGCGGCACCAGAGCGCCCTGTCCCTCTCTGAATCCGCGCTGAAGGCCGCGCCCCTGTGGGCCCAATGGCCCGCCCGCCTGCAGCGCCTGGATCGGGGGCCCCTGACCCGGCGCCTTGCGGAAGGAGCCGAGGTCTGGCTCGATGGGGGGCATAACCCAGCCGCCGGTCAGGCGTTGGCCCAGCATTTCCACGCTTCGCTGCGCCCCGGCAAGAAAGTCCATCTCGTCCTTGGCATGCTCGCCAATAAGGATCCAATAGGTTTTCTCGAACCGCTCAAACCGTTTCTGGCGAGCCTGCGCGCCGTTCCGGTGCCGAGCCATGATCACCATGACCCAGCCTATCTCGCCAGCCTTACGGAAAGCTGGGGAATGAACAATTCAGCGCATGCCAACGTGGCCGACGCGCTGACGGCAATTATGGATGATGAGGCAACCG
>CBHCMH010000041.1:0-9504 GCA_965974445.1 uncultured Rhizorhapis sp. | reverse complement strand
GGTTTCACGCTCCGGATACACATTCGACCTACTTCGAATATCTGGTGGACGAACTCGGCGGGGCCGATGCAGTCGACTTTCAGTCGATGGAGCAGTTCAACGAAGCGATCGATCTCGGGAACGGGCATGCGACGACCCAGGCGAAGGCCCCATGGGGGCGTCCGGTCGCTCGCGCCATCAACACCTGGGGCGAAAAGGGCAAGGCCGACGAACAGCGGATGGTCGCCGAGCTGATCGATCGGGTCGGCCCGGAACGTGCATTGCTGATCGCAGATCGCGACCGAAACATGGGTGTTTTTCCCAATCTTGTCGTCAACGATATCATGGCGATCACCGTGCGCACATTCTACCCTGTGTCGCCCGATCTGATGTTGGTCCGCGCGTGGGCCCTGGCGCCGGTCGGAGAGGATCCGGAGGTGCGGCATCGCCGTCTTAACAATTTCCTCGAGTTTCTCGGGCCGGGTGGATTTGCCTCGCCGGACGATGTCGAGGCGTTGGAGTCGGCGCAGCGTGGCTACGGCGCGATGAAGTTCGCGCCATGGAATGATATTTCGCGCGGGATGTTGCGAGAAAAGCCGCGCGCTGACGATGAGGCGCAGATGCGGGCATTCTGGCGTGAATGGCGACGTCGGATGGAGGGCGAATGATGGCTGTTACGGATTTGGCGGAAGTTTCCACGGGGCTGAGGCCGCGCTCGCGGGCCGATTACGAGGATTTCCTCTATCGCGAAGCCGCGCTGCTTGACGAATGGCGGCTAGAAGAATGGCTGTCGCTGTTTACTCCCGATTCCGTCTATGAAGTGCCAACGATGGGCATTGGCCTGGAAGCAGGCCCTGACAGCACGTTGTTCTACATTGCAGATGATTACCGGCGGTTGCGCCATCGCGTCGTACGGCTGAACAAACCCACTGCGCATGCGGAGTGGCCGCAATCAACCACGGTTCGCGCGATCCACAACGTTCGGATCGTTGGCGTCGAGGATCGTGGCGTGCACGTCGCCTGTACTTTCACGACCTATCGCTCCAAGCACAATGTGACGGACACCTATATCGGTCATGGCCATTACTGGCTGGTCGAAATGAACGGAGAAGTCCGTATCCGTACCAAGCGCGTCCTACTGGGGATGAACAGCCTTCAGCCTCACGGGAAAGTCAGCATCATACTCTGATTGCGTGCCGGGTTAATCCGAGCCTGTTGCCCGGGCCACATTGGGACTGGAATGACTCCGGTTCGCACTGCTTCCCACGGGGATGACGACCTATTCCATGAAATAGGCAGGCTTGCCCTGCGTCCACTGCTCGCCCCAAACTTGTCCACCGCCATCGACCCGGAGGATTTCGCCCGTGGTGAAGCTGCTGGCGTCTGATCCCATGAACAGGATGGATTCGGCGATTTCCCACGGGTCGCCCAAGCGCAGCATTGGATTGGCACGGGCGAACGTTTTCTTGGCGTGCTCGGGATAGCCGGCCATGCCTTCGGTGAAGATCACGCCAGGTGCCAAGCAGTTGACCCTTATTTTGAGCGGCGCCCATTCGACTGCGACCGTCTTCGAAAGTGCGATGACCCCGGCACGCGCCGCGGCCGTATGCGCCGCGCCCAGGATGCCGCGCTCGACCACGACGACGACGTTGACGATCGAGCCGGGCGTCCCGGTATCGCGCCAGTAGCGTGCGGCTGTCTGCATCATCCACCAAGTACCGAACAGGTTGTTCTCGACCACCGCCCTGAATCCGTTCGGAGTGAGGTCGATCGCAGACTTGGGGAACTGGCCGCCCGCATTGTTGATCAGAAGGTCGAGTTTGCCGTAACGCTCATGGACCTGCTCGAACAGTGCGACCACGCTGTCTGGCTGACGGATGTCGCACTGAACGGTGTGCAGGGAAAGACCGTGATCGGCAAGTTCTGCGTGAAGCACGTCGAGCTTTTCTTGCGAGCGGCCGCAAGTGACCACCTTGGCGCCCAGACGGGCCAGGATCCAAACGGCGGCTCGGCCGATCCCCGTGGCCCCACCGGAGACGAGCACCACACGATCGCGGAAAAGCGGCTCGGCCAGAGCGATCTGGCGGCTGGCCATGCGGTCCGCCGAGGGTCGGGCGGCTTCGGCAGTAAGGTCTTGTTCGGTGGTCATCGGCTTCACCCTTTGATTGTAGTAGATCATGCTTCCGACCCGCGTCAGCCATGTCCACGCCGGGGTCATGACAGGCCGCAATCAAGCGCCAATCAGCTTCTTGATAGCCGTCAGTGCGGCCTCTGTCCGTATCAAACGCCCCGCGCTTGCCAATTCCCCGGCAAGCGAGACTGTAATAGGTAGCGTGGCCTTTTCGACCACTTCTGGAAAGCCGGTCAGAACGCCGACGATCTCGCGCATGACCACTGCGCCGGCTTCATCAAGTGACCCATCGGTAACGGCAGCATCGACGTGCTGCAGGTGGAGTTCGTGCGCGGCGCGACCGCAATAGGTCAGTTGCGGCTGGGTAGGGGGCGTAAAGCCTTCGGCCATCATGGCCTGCGCTATTTCTACCGCAGCAGGGAGGAGGTTGGCCCGGTCCTGGACGACCTGAGTGCCCGGGCGCAGCAGCCCCATGGCTTCCACTTCCACGGCCGAACTGGCGATTGCACCCGCTTGCAACACTGCCAGGGCCCGCGCCAGGCCTTCCTCGGGACCAGCCCGCTCCATCCACCGCATCAGCAACTGCGAGCAGCCGCCCCATGCCGGAATAAGGCCCACCTTGATCTCCGGCAGGCCGGCCCGCAGTCCTGCGTGCGCGACCACCGCATGCGAATGCAGCATCATCTCGCAGCCGCCGCCCAGCGCGAAACCATGCGTCGCCGCGACCACGGGCACAGGCGTGGCCGCCAATCTCTGGTAGAGATCCTGACCGTGCTTGAAATAGGTGGCCAGCGCCGCCCAATCGCTACGCCCCACCATCGCATAGTTGTAGGCTAGGTCCGCCCCCGCCGAGAAAGCCTTCGAATCGTCATTGCCGATGACCAGGGCACCAAACGCACTGCCTGCCATGTCGATCGTGTCCTTCAGCAGATCGAGTGCCGCGACGTTGAGCGCATTCATCTTCGTGTGGACCTCGAAGCATGCGATGCCGCCGCCGAAATCCCAGAGCGACGCGCCTTCGTTGGCTGCGATCGGTGCGGCACTGGCGCGCAAGCTATTGATTGTGCCATCAGACATGATCGGTGGACCTTTTCTTGACTCAGCTGTTCCCAAGGACGCCAGTGAATGGACCATGCGGGATCGAAAACCTCTTGCCGTTGCCCGGGAAGATTCCAGTTCGGATACCGTGACCCACGAAGTCGCCTTCACTGCCCAAGCTAGTGCGAACATCGACAGCACGATTCAATATGCGAGGCGATTCCCCCGCCATCTTCCATGTACCCGGTATTGTTGGCTGCGCGTGATTTCGGCGTAGCAGTTAGTCGGGATTGTTGGCAATTGCCGGAACGACATGCGGGGCAATGGTTGCAGTGGCGGCAAATCGGCTCATACCTTGCCCCGCTCGCCATCAATCCTTCGCGCGGAGACTATGGAGACTATAATGTCAGCTTACCTCAAAAATTATGAAAAGCTCCTTTTCGATTTTCCGGCGGAACGTGTGCTTCGTATCACGATGGGTGATCCCGAGAAGCTCACTCCTGTCTGTGGCCAAATGCACGCCGAGATGGTAAGCATTTGGAACGATATTGACGCCGACGAAGATATCTCCGCCGTCATCCTGACTGGCGGCAAGAAGGCGTTTTCTGCCGGAGGCGACTTTGCTCTGGTCGAGCGCTCTATGAGTGATTTCCACTTCCGCATGCAGACTTGGAAGGAAACGCGAAGCCTCGTCTATAACGTCATCAATTGCAACAAGCCGATTATCAGCGCGATCCGTGGACCGGCGGTGGGCGCCGGTCTGGTTTGTGGCCTTTTGTCCGACGTATCGATCGCATCGAAAAATGCCCGCATCATTGATGGGCACACCCGTCTCGGTGTCGCTGCCGGCGATGTATCGGCTATCATATGGCCGCTGCTTTGCGGCATGGCCAAGGCGAAATACTATCTTCTCACATGTGAACCACTTTCTGGCGAGGAAGCTGAACGCATCGGTCTCGTTTCGATGACATGCGAAGACGAGGAGCTGGATGACAAGGTACTCGAGGTCGCGACCCGGCTGGCGAACGGTCCGCCAACGGCCATTCGTTTTACCAAGAGTGCGCTCAACAACTGGCTGCGCATGGCGGGCCCGACGTTCGACGCTTCCTGCGCTTACGAAATGCTCGGCCTGAGCGGGCCAGAAGTCGTGGAAGGTGTCGCCTCGCACCGCGAGAAGCGGCCTCCGGTATTCGATCAGACCTGCAAGATCTGATCGTCAATTCAATCGAGCAGAGGATTTACAGATGAGTAACAGATTCGAAGGCAAGTCGATGGTAGTGACCGGTGCCGCTTCAGGCATCGGCAAGGCGATCGCCTTGATGGCGGCCTCACAGGGTGCGAGCGTAATTGTCGCTGATCTCAACGAGGAAGGCGGCCAAGCCACCGTTGACGACATTCGCAAAAGTGGCGGAAAAGCCGAGTTCGAAAAGATCAACCTGACCGACCGCGAGAGCATCAATGCCTTCGCCTCGGCGGTTCTGGGACGCGTCGGCACGGTCGATATTTTGGTCAATTCCGCCGGCTGGGATCTCATGGAAAAATTTGTTGAAAGCAAGCCGGAGACCTGGGATACGGTCATCGCCATCAACTATACCGGTCCGGTGCACCTGTGCCACCATTTCGCTCCGGGCATGATGGCACAGGGCAAGGGTAAAATCATCAATATCGCGAGTGAGGCAGGTCGTATCGGTAGCCCGAGCGAAGCCGTCTATTCCGGCGCGAAGGGCGGCATCATCGCCTTCTCCAAGACCTTGGCAAAAGAAATTTCCCGCCGCGGTGTTAATGTGAACTGCGTTGCTCCTGGGCCGACCAGGACTCCGCTATATTTTGCACAGACCGAGACGGTGCAGGAGAACCTTGCCAAGGTCATCCCGATGAAGCGTGTGGCGGAGCCCGAAGAGATTGCCATGGCTGTTCTGTTCTTCGCCAGCGGGGAATCGGACTATATCACAGGCCAGACGCTCAGTGTGAGCGGCGGTATGTCGATGATCTAGTTTGGGATTCGAACTGACGGCGATGGTGGCCCGATTCCGACAAGGTCGGTTCGGGCCGCTGGTGCATCACTCGATTAGTACAAATGCTTTACCGGCTATCGCGTACGTGTTATACCGCCATGGACGTTGCTCCCGAGCCCCAAAAAAAGGGGACGGAACAACGCTTGGTGGGAGAGCAGAACTTGGAACTTGCAGCTGTAGATAAACTCACACCCGATGAGATCGATCGTGCTCAGCATCATGCGGTCGCGGCAGAAGCTGTTGCGCATGGGGGTACGGAAACCCCCATCAAATGGGAACCACTGCCTGAAGACGTAGTGAAGTCAACCGGTCGGACTCTGCAGATCCTTGAGTTCTTCGATCACCACCAGGGTCCTGCGAACATTGCTCAAGTCGCCCGCGCGCTCGACTATCCCCAGTCCAGCACTTCGGAAATAATGCGCAGCCTCAACGTATTGGGTTACCTCTCCTACGACAATCGCAATCGAACTTTCATGTCAACAAGCCGGGTGCGGCTCCTCGGATCATGGGTCATGGACGAGTTGCACGGCGAGGACAAACTTTCCTCGCTCGTCCGGAAGGTAAACGCGATTTCCGGCCAGACCGCGTATCTGGCAATTCGCAATAAGTTGGAAGCACAGTACATCCAGGTCGCCCAGGCGACGACCTCACTACGGCTGCACTTGACCCCAGGCCAGCGGCGGCCCCTGCTGCAATCTGCCAGCGGGCGCGCCTTGCTGAAAGATGTGTCCGACGCCGAGATTGGTAAGTTGGTGCGCCGCGTCAATGCCGAAAGGGGGCCGGACGACAACCCTATCTGCTTCGATGAGCTTTTGGCAGACGTCAATTTTGTTCGTGAACGCAAATACTTCTACCAGGCCAGGAGCCAGATCAGCCCTGGTGCCGCGGTAATCGCCATGACTTTGCCCGAAGAAATGTTCCGGGTTCCAACAGTGCTTGGCGTAGGCGGCGCGGCAGAAATTATTTCGCCGCAGAAGGATTCGTTGATCCAGTTCATGTCGGACCTGATCCGCGACCACCTGCATGCCAGGGATGTCTGACCCGGGCATTTTCGTGCAACAATTGATTGTTTGATGCGGCCGCTTGGCGCAGCCTGCGCAACGACGCGTATGTGGTAATCTGGCCCATTTTCGAGTTTGGGGCTGTTAGTGCAAACGGCGTTTGCTAGGCCTGTCCACGGCAAGCGGCGAAAGGGAGCATGGCGACCAAGCGCTCATGGCAAGCCGTGCGTATGGTAGAGCAGTCCAGCACGCCAGCTCCTTTGGTCGACTAGCCAAATCTTCGAGGCCGCGTTTTTGAGCGCAGTCGCGCAAGTCCGAATTGATTTGTTAGTTTCGCGAAGGATGGCGGTCCACGCGAGGCAGTCCGTTTGTCGCATGGAGCCATGAATGTTCAATCCCATGACACTGGAAGGCAAGACAATTGTCGTCACCGGCGCCGGACAGGGGATCGGCCGCGCTGTCGCAAATACAATCATGAAGCTCGGTGGCCGGGTTGTTGCTGTTGACCGCAATCAGGATGGCTTGAATGAGTTCCAGGGCGAGGCCCCTGCGGATCGGCTGATCATTGCCGTTGGAGACGTCACCGACGACGATTTCGTGACCGCAACGGTTGACGAAGCGGCCGAATGGGGCGGCCGTATCGATGGCCTTGTCAACAACGCCGGCATTTCACGCCCTGCCATGATCCACAAGATGGACAAGGGCACCTGGAATGCGGTGGTCGACGTCAACCTGACCGCGCCCTTCATGTTTCTGCAGGCGGTCGGCAGGAAAATGCTGGCTCGGTTGGAAGAAGGAGGCCAAGCGTCCGGCTCGATCATAAATATCTCGTCTGATGCTGGTCGGCGTGGCACCATTGGCCAGGCCAATTATGCAGCAGCAAAGGCCGGAATCAACGGCCTCACCATGTCGGCCGCGCGCGAATGGGGGGGCAAGGGAATCCGCGTCAACTCGGTTGCCTTCGGCGTCGTGGAGACCCCGATGACCGAGGCCGTCAGGGGAGAGAAGTTTCGTGACACTTACCTGGCCCAGATCCCGCTTCGGCGATGGGCATCGGCGGAAGAGGTGGCTGTTCCTGTCTGCTTCCTTCTTTCAGACGGGGCTTCCTATATCACCGGACAAGTCATCTCGGTGAATGGCGGGTTTCACATCGGTTCTTGACCAACGGAAGTGTGAAAATGGAAGCAACTGACGCTATTCATCCCGACCAGGAGTTCTTGGCATTTCTGGCGCAGGGCAAATTCATGATGCAACGGCGCCGGTCCGGCGGTGAGCCATTCTTTTATCCACGCGTTGCGGAACCGGGTACCGGCAGCACCGACCTAGAGTGGGTGGAGGCCAGCGGCCTAGGCACAGTTTATGCAACCACCACTGTGCGCGTCCGCCCGCCGGAAGCGGATTACAACGTGGTTGTTGTCGAGCTTGACGAAGGTCCCCGCTTGCTCAGCAGGGTCGATGGCGTTGCGCCGGCGGCTGTCGTGATCGGCATGCGGGTTAAGGCGCAGATCGTGCCTTTCGAAGATCGCCACGCCATTGTGTTCGCGCCCGCTGCGGCGAACGCGGAAGAAGTTGTCCAGTCATGACCGTAGATCGCCGCAAGCCCGCAGCCATTGTGGGGGCTGCAACATTCGGCATCGGTGAGGCTCCGGGGTTTACGGCGCCTGATCTTGCCGCGCGCGCTGCGTTGGCAGCGCTGGACGAAGCTGGTCTCAGCCTTTCTCAGGTGGACGGACTCTTCATCGGACTTCCGAGCGATTTCCTGAGCGGCTTGTCCTTCGCTGAGTATCTGGGCATCCGGCCCAAGCTCACCAACAACAACCGCACCGGCGGCTCGGCTTTTCTAACCCACATGAACGTGGCTGCCCACGCGTTGGCCGCTGGTGAGATCGACATCGCGCTAATCGCCTACGGCAGTAACCAACGCACGGGTGCCGGTGGCCTCGTCAGCGCGGCGGCGCCGAATATATACGAGAAGCCATACCGCATACGCCTGCCAGTGGCCGCATATGCCATGGCGGCTGGCCGTCACATGCACGAATTCGGAACAACTCGCGACCATTTCTATGCAGTTGTGAAAACCGCGCGGGAATGGGCCATGCTGAATCCTGAGGCCTATTTGCGCAAGCCAGTCAGTCGCGATGAGTATCTGGGTGCGCGAATGGTTTGCGATCCGATCTCGGTACTTGATTGCTGCCTCGTGACCGACGGTGCGGCCGCTATCGTGATGGTCCGCGAGGACTGGGTCGACAACCGAAAGGCAGCCTATCTACTTGGATTTGGTGAGGCGACCGATCACTACCAGATCGCGCAGATGCCCGACCTGACCACTTCGGCCGCGAAGTACAGCGGTCAGCGCGCCTTTGCGCAGGCTGGGATCAGTCCTGCCGACGTCGACGTAGTGGAATTGTACGACGCGTTTTCAATCAATACGATCATGTTTCTGGAAGATCTGGGTTTTTGCAAGAAGGGGGAGGGTGGCGATTTCGTCGCGTCCGGCGTAACCGGTCCCGGCGGCAGCCTGCCCGTCAATACCAATGGTGGTGGGCTGGCGTGTGTCCACCCGGGAATGTACGGCCTGTTCACGGTTGTCGAATTGACGGGCACTGCGTACGGCAGGCAAGTTCAAGGCGCCGAAATCGCGGTAGCGCACGGCAACGGCGGTTTCCTGTCCAGCGAGGTGACAGCCGTACTTGGTAGTGCGGCTTCGCGCTGAAATTCGTTGCAATAACGGATTTGCGGTAACTGCAGCTTGGCGTCCAATGCCCGTATCTTGCGGAAGTCGCTCCCCATACAGTTAGGTTAGCAAAGCCCTTGCTGGTGAAGGGAATGAGGAGTTGTCGATGTCTGTACTGTCAGGTCTCAAGGTTCTTGACATGACGAGGGTCGTGGCAGGGCCTAGTGCGACCCAGTGCCTCGGGGACTTTGGCGCAGATGTCATCAAGGTGGAGCGGCCTGGTGAAGGCGACGATGTGCGCCACGTTGGCCCACCTTGGCTCATCGACAAGGCTGGTGTCGAGACCAGGGAATCAACGTATTTTCAAGCGACCAACCGCAACAAGCGCTCGATCGAGGTTAACTTCCAGACTGAAGAGGGGGCGGACCTTCTGCGCAAAATCGCCGCGAAGGCTGATATCTTTGTCGAGAATTTCAGGCCGAACACCTTGGCGAAATACGGTCTCGACTATCAATCTCTCAAGCAGGTCAACCCCGCGCTGATCTATTGCTCGGTCAGTGGGTTTGGCCAGACGGGGCCCTATTCCTCGCGCAGCGGATACGATTTCCTTATGCAGGCGATGTCGGGCCTGATGAGCGTTACAGGGGAGCCCGATCGCCCCCCCAT
>CBHCMH010000040.1:0-9565 GCA_965974445.1 uncultured Rhizorhapis sp. | reverse complement strand
CGCTTCGATGGACACGGTAAAGGCCGTCTCATGCCGGGTGCCATTGTGACGGCTCATGAGATCAAGGCCAAGCGCATCGACGCGCGAACGTGGCAGGGCAAGGCAGATCAGCCCCCGGCCATGCGTGGCCATGAAATTGATCGCGTCCGGCGTCGCCATCTGCGCTGGGATGACCAGATCGCCTTCATTTTCCCGGTCCTCGTCATCGACAAGGATGAACATGCGGCCGTTGCGGGCTTCGTTGATGATCTCTTCCGGGCTGGCAAGGGCGGTACCGCCCTCCCGCCTGATCAGATAGCTTTCCAGCTTGCCCAGCGTGTCGGCGGTCGGATTCCAGTCCGGATCATCCATTTTGCGCAGGGAATTGGCGTGAAGCCCCGCAGCGCGAGCAAGGCCGGAACGCGACATGCCGCCATCGGTGACGAGCAAGCGCAGTTTTTCAATGAGGTTCGTGTTCATGCGTCGCCCATATCACATTGTAATGTGACATGGGAATGGAGAAAATCACATTCAGCGATTACTTGCCGGAAAGTTGCTGCATGCGGGCCAGATAGCGGGCGAGCACATCGATCTCCAGATTGAAGCAACGGCCGGTGGGCAGCGATTCGAGCGTCGTCATTTGCGCCGTGTGCGGGATCAGGTTGATGCCGAAGTGGACACTGCCATCGGGCTGATCCTCCACTTCGTTGACGGTCAGCGATATGCCATCGACCGCAATGGAGCCCTTGGGCGCAAGGCTGGCCGCCAACGCCGCAGGCGCTGCGATAATGATCCGCGTGGAATCACCCTGCGGCGTCGCCGACACCAACTGGCCAACGCCATCGACATGCCCGGTCACGATATGCCCGCCCAGTTCATCGCCGACGCGAAGCGCCCGTTCCAGGTTCAACCGTGCACCCTTCGCCCACATGCCCGGCGCGGTGCGCGACAGACTTTCGGCCGAAACATCGACCGCGAACCAGTCCGGCCCTTTTTCGACGACCGTCAGGCAGACGCCGGAACAGGCGATGGACGCGCCCATAGCCACGCTGTCCATGTCATATCCGCTCTCGATCTTGAGATGCAGGTCGCCGCGCTGCTCCACGCTTTTGATGCGGCCGATGTCGGTGATGATGCCAGTGAACATGGACGATTTCCCTAAGCCGCGCGGACCCGTTCGTAAAGCTCCATCCTGTCCGGCCCCAGCATCCTGGCATCGATCAGCTGCCAACGGCCATGCGCATGGGCGAGGGTCTGAAGCCCGATGTCGCCGAGCGCCGCACGGGCCGCGCCGATCAAAATTGGCGCACGATACAGAAGCAGACGATCGACCAGGTCAGCCGCGATGAAGGCGGACGCTGCCCGCGCGCCCCCCTCCACCATCAGGACATCGGTCTGGGGCAGGCTGGCGATTGCCGCAGGATCGTCAATCGCGGTCCAGCCTTTGGGTGCCTTGCCGCCACCAAGGATAACGCGCCGGGGGGAACGCTGCTCCAAGCCCGCCAGTCGCACGTCAAGGCGGGGCTTGTCCGCCGCCACCGTCCCGCTGCCCACCAAAATGGCATCATGACGAGCGCGTTCGAGATGGGTATGTGCGCGCGCTTGCGGTCCGGTGATCCACTGGCTTTCCCCGTCCGCCCGGGCGATCTGACCGTCCAGCGATGTTGCCAGCTTCAGCGTGACATGCGGGCGGCCCAGCGCCTGCCGCGTGAAAAAACCCGCCATCGCGGCACGGGCTTCGCGTTCCATCACCCCGGCCGTCACGGTGATGCCCGCCTGCTCCAGCATGGCCGCCCCCCGGCCATTCGTGCGCTCGTCGGGGTCATGTGCCGCAATCACCACGCGGCCGATCCCGGCGTCGCGCAGAAGGCCGCTGCAGGCTGGGCCGCGCGCCGACTGATGAAAGCAGGGTTCCAGTGTCACATAGGCCGTAGCGCCTCTTGCCTGCTCGCCCGCCTGCGCCAGCGCCATGGCCTCGGCATGGGGGCGGCCGCCCGGCTGCGTCCAGCCACGTCCTGCAATATGACCATCACGAACAACGATGCAGCCGACATTGGGATTGGGCGCGGTCCGGCCGCGGCCACGCTCTGACAGGGCGATGGCGGCGGCCATGAATTGGGCATCCAGGGAATGGACGTCCTGCCGCACGGTTACTGGGCGGCCTCTGAGCCTTGCGATGAAGGCGACGCAGCCTTGTCCTTCGCTCGCGCTTCGGCCTCCAGCTTGTCGAGGTGCGCCATCAACTCCGCCACGGCCTCCTTCTCGCGCGCGTCGCCGATTTTCGCTTCCTTGCGCCAATCGATGCCGAACTGGTCGGCGACCTTGCGGAAATCCTCCTGCTTGCGCTTGATCGCCGCCTGACGCCTCAGGAGGTCGATCTTTTGCTGCGCGATGATCTCCGCATCCGTCCGGTCTTCACTCCAGTTCTGGATGTAGATGATCTGGCGTCCAGGCGCGGTATTGGTCTTCGAATCGATCAGGAAGCCCCAGATAATGGCCCAGGTCATCGCCACCGCCAGCAACAGGAACAGGACCTTGTGCCGCCGCCCTTCCGCGAGATAATCGCGCAGATCGGCCCATGCGCGCTTGGGGGAAACAGGGCGGGGGATGATGGACATGGCCGCTAGATAGGACATGACGGCGCGAAGCGCCAGTGGGCCGCACCTCGTGCGAAACGCGGCCCATGAAATGTTCAGTCTTCAATCCGAAAATGCACCGTCATTTCGCGCCAGCTCTCCACGGGCTGACCGTCACGGGTCGCCGGCCTGAACCGCCAACGGCGTAAGGCTTGCCGCTCGGTCACCTTGAAAAAATCGTCATGGGTCGCCGATACCAGTTGAACGGCCATGACCCGTCCATCGGGTCCGATTTTCACACGCACGGTGACGCTGCCCTCCAATTGAAGGCGCTGCAGATTGGTGGGATAATCAGGTTGAAAATCGCGCATGTACCGCGGGTCCGGCCGGGCATCGATCAGAACCGGATCGGGTGTCGGTTCAACCTTGCTGTCGAGCATGCCGGTCCCCGGAATGCCTGGGAACTTCGCCTCAGGGATTGCGTCGAGCGACGATCCGGTCGGAAGGCCCTTCACCTCTGGCTGCGGCACGGAAATATTCTCCTGTCTGAGTTGTTCCTGTTCGGGTTCTGGCGGCGGCAGGGGATCGGGATCGCGCTCCGCTTCGATCGGCGTGCCAAGGAGAATGGGCACGGGGATTTTCTGATACAGTTCCTTTGGCGTCAGAATGTAAATGGCGGCAACGACCGCATGGACCGCGACAGCTCCCCCAAATCCGACAGGGGAACGACGCCGTTTTGTTACAAAGCCTGCAGAATGCATAGACACCCTCCATTACTTGCCCGCCCGCTGATCGCGGAGGGTGGCGCTTTTTTTGGCGCCATGGGTAGAATGTTACAACATTACGATATGTGATACAATATCATTACGAGGCCGTCAGGAATGGCGGAATCCGAAGCGCGCGGTTAGAGCGTCATGCGCAAAACCAAGATCACCCCGTTCGTCCCGAGCGCAGTCGAGGGACGGTGGCTTGGGGAAAACGTGTCTCGACTACGCTCGACACGAACGGAAGGCGGTGTAGATTAACGACACGCCGCTCTACCCCTGCCCCAACTCCTTCGCTTCCTGATACTTCAGTTCCAGGAAGCGGTTGTGGGTCGCCAGCTTGTCCAGATTGCCGGCCGCCAGATTCTCGGTCATCGTCCCGATCTCCCGATCGATCACCTGCAGGCCTTCAAGCAGCTGCCGTTCCGGCACCCGTCCGTTGCGTTCCTGCCGCCGCAGCGGCTCAGGGATGCCTTGATAGCCCGTGACCAGTTCGGGCAAATGATCGGCGAGCAGCCGGCGGATTTCAAAGGCGGCAGGCTCGTTGGGATCGACGCCCTGCAACTGCGGGGCCAGCGTTTCCAGCTTGTGCCCAATGGAATCGATGAGGCGCACAGCCGGGGCCGGCAAGGACCGGCGCTGACTTTCCAGCCAGATCTCCGTCTGCAACGGCAATGTCTTGAGGTCCGCCTGCGCCAGCTTTTCCCGCTTCACCGCAGGCATGGTGGGCAACATCGCCAAGGCCAATGTGGACAGGATCAGCAGGCCCATGACGACCAGCACCCCATTTGGTCCCAGCGGCGTTACAAAGCCCCAGATGGCCGCGATCGCCATGATGGCCAATGCGGCAAACGCCATTCGCCGGAGCTTGCGCAAGCCCGCACCGAGTTGCCGCTTTCGCCGGGCCAAGCTCCGGCCCTGCGGGCTGTAGCGGTGGAGAAGCGCCTCTGCATCAGCCAGAATGCGGTCGGACCGGATCATGCTGTCCTCAGCTCTCCAATGCGCTCAGGGGCGACGCGGCCCCGCCTGTCACCTGCGCCTGTGCGGCGCCCTCAGCGCGGGCGATATAGCCCTTCGATTTCTCGACCTCGCTCGACAGCGTATCCACCGTGGTCTTCATCGAATCCAGCGCCTTCAGCTTGAACGTGTCGATGCTGTCCATGGTGTCATAGATATTCTGAAAGGCGCGCTTCAGCGTTTCGATGGGAATGGTGCTCGACGCCGCCTGCTCGTGGATGCGGGCGGTCTGGTTCTTCAGCATGTCGCCGGTCGAATCGATGATGTTCGCCGTGGTCGTGTTGAGGGCGGTGATCTGTTCCAGCACCAGCTTCTGATTGGTGAGCGCCTGCGCCACCGTCACCGCCGTCCGGAGCGCCGAAACGGTGGTCGTGGAGGCGCGATCGACGCCCTTCACCAACTCGACATTATTCTTCTTGACCAGATCGAGCGCCAGATAGCCCTGCACGGTGACGGCCATTTGGGTGAGCAAATCCTGCGTGCGCTGGCGAACATAGAACAAAGCCGTTTCCCGCACCGCCTTCGCCTTGGCGGGGTCGGTCGCGTCCAGTTCCAGTGCCTTGGCCTCCAGGCGCGCGTCCATGGTCTTAGAAATGTGGATCATTTGCTCCAGCCGGCCCATGGCCGCCCAGAGATTCTGCCGTTCGACGTCAATCGCGGCATTGTCCTTGATCAGTTCATCCTTGCCGCTGGCGAGGTTGTTGAGGATGGAACGGATATGGCTCTGCGCGCTTTTGTAGCTGTCGAAATAATCGCGCATCCGGTTGCCGAAAGGAATGATGCCGAACAGCTTCTTCTTCGTGAACAGGTCGCCCTTGCTGCCGGGGTCCAGATCCTCGATCGTGCGGCGCAACTGGGCCAGGTCCGCCCCGACGCTGTTGTCGGCGTCCATCGCCCGCACCGGGCGGTCAAGAAAGCGGTTCGACTGCCCCGCCGCCTCGGCAATTTCCTTGCGGCCCATATTGACGATCTGATCCACACGCGCGCCGAATTCGGGGCTGCTGGCGTCCTGAGCCACCAGGTCCTCGACAAAGCTGTCCACCTTCTCGTCCAGCTTCGATTTCTTGTCCACGTCGAGGGGAACAAGGCCCGCAGCCTTTTCCTTCGCCACCGGCATCACCGGCTCAGGCGGTGTGAGGACAAGGCCCTCTTCCTTCACTTCGGTCATGCTGGTGGCCATCAACGCTCTCCTTGCCCATGGGTCCGATGCAATGTGGCTGCGATCGGCGGGGGTTTCAAGCGAAAAGCTGTATTAATCGTATAATACAGCTTTGTCGTTCCGGTTCTACCGCCGCAGCAGGAACACCGCATGTTCGGCCATCAGATTGGCCTTGGCCGATCCCGTCTGCCGGTCGCCCGAGAGGAACCATTGCCCCTCGATCCGGTATCCCTTCTCCCGCACCAGTTCGCGAAAATCGCGGATGGTCAGATGATGGATATTGGGCGTTTCATACCATTTGACCGGCAATAGCCTTGTGACAGGCATCCTGCCGTTCCAAAGCAGCGACGTCCGCACCCGCCAATGCGCGAAATTGGGGAAGCTGACAAAGGCCAGCCGCCCGATCCGCAGCAGATGGCCGATGACAAGGTCGGGCCGCTTGGTCGTCTGCAAGGTCTGGCTGAGGATGGCGTAGTCGAAACTATCATCCTGATAATAGCCAAGGTCGGTGTCGGCATCGCCCTGCACCACCGACAGGCCCCGCGCCATGGCCGCGGCGACATTTTCGCCGTCAATCTCCAGACCGCGCGCATCCGCTCCCCGCTCGTCGCGCAAAGCCGACATCAGCGCACCATCGCCGCAGCCCACATCCAGCACGCGCGAACCGGGGGCGATATTGTTGGCGATCAGGGCGAGGTCGGGGCGCAGGATCATGGCTCCATCGCCCGCAAAAAGCCGTTCACCACCCGGTTCAGATCCGGCACGTCGAGCAGGAAGGCGTCATGGCCGAAGGGGCTGGAGAGTTCGACAAAGCTCGCCTGCGCGCCGGTGGCGTTGAGGGCATGCACGATGTTGCGCGATTCCGCCGTCGGATAGAGCCAGTCTGTATCGAAACTCACCACGCAGAAGCGCGCCTTCGTCTCCGCAAAGGCGGCGGCGAGGCTGCCGCCATGATCCTCGGCCAGGTCGAAATAATCCATGGCGCGGGTGATATAGAGATAGGAATTGGCGTCGAACCGGTCGACAAAGCTGATCCCCTGATGCCGCAAATAGCTTTCGACCTGAAAATCGGCATCGAAACCGAAGCTCTTTGCATCGCGCGCCTGCAACCGCCGCCCGAACTTTTCGGTCAGACCCGCTTCGGACAGGTAAGTGATGTGCGCCGCCATCCGGGCCACCGCCAGCCCTGCGGTGGGCAGTTCCCCCGAACCGTAATAATCACCGCCGCGCCAGTTGGGATCGGCCATGATCGCCTGACGCCCGACCTCGTGAAAGGCGATGTTCTGCGCGCTGTGCCTGGCCGTCGCCGCGATGACGATGGCCGATTTCACCCGATCGGGAAACAGGCTGGGCCAGCTCAGCGCCTGCATGCCCCCCATGGATCCGCCAACCACCGCGCACAGCTTTTCTATCCCCAGATGATCAAGCAGCATCGCCTGCGCCCGGACCATGTCCGCGATGGTGATGACTGGAAAGCCCATGCCGAACGGCGCGCCCGTTCCCGGGTTGATGCTGGCTGGCCCCGAAGACCCCATGCAGCTTCCCAGCACGTTGATGCAGACAATGAAATGGCGGGCGGGGTCGATCGGCTTCCCCTCTCCCACCATCCGCGTCCACCAGCCTTGCTTGCCGGTAACGGGATGGGTGGACGCCACATATTGATCCCCGGTCAGGGCATGACAGATGAGGACCGTATTGGACCGATCCGCATTGAGCGCGCCATAGGTTTCGTAGGCAAACTCCACTGGCGAGAGCGCCACGCCGCAATCCAGCGCCAGCGGCCCGGCGAGGGTCACCTGCCGGGCAAGGCCATAACGGATGTCGTCACTGGGGCTCAGCGTTGCCATGGGCACAGGCGCTAGGGCGGATTGCGGCGGCTTGTCAATGCGGTGGCTCGGCCCTCAGCCGGAAAGACCATCCATGACCGCTTGCGCGGCGAGCCGTCCGGTCTGCGCAGCGCCGTTCATATAGCCCGGAAAGGCGTCCGAGAGATGTTCCCCGGCAAAGATCAGCGGGCCGGCCGCCGCCTGCTGCGTCGCCAGCCCCTCTTCCTCGATCCAGAACAGGCTGGCGAAGCGGGTAAGCTGGCCCAGCCGGAAACAGGAATAGGCGCCGCGCGCATAGGGGTCGGCCGCCCAGTTGGTCCGCCGCTGCCATCTGGAGGATGCGGCCGCAAGTCCGGGCAGTGCCGGTGCCGCCTCGCCCTCGAACATCACCCTCAGCGCTGCTGCGTCGATCGCCTCCGTCGTGGCGCACTGCGCGCCGCCCATGAACCAGGTGAGAAGGCCTTCCTCTGCCCCCTGCCCCGCGCCCGCATCCCAGACCTCTGAAAAGCCGCCCGGCAACGGCCAGCAGTCGCCCGCCGCGCCCATGGTCTTCCACACTGGTCCGGAATAGAGGGCATTCAGCTTTTCATTGCGGCCCAGGCCGATTTCTCCGGCAAAAGCCCGCCAGGGATCGGGCAGAAGGCCACGAAAATCTATGGTTCGCATCAGGGACGCAGGAACGGTCAGAATCGCCCTGTCCGCTTCGTCCATCTCGCCATTGGCGAAGTGCAGCCTGGCCCTGGCTCCGGCCTTCTCCACCGCCACCAGGGCATGGCCGGTCACGATTTCCGGCATCAGGTCGCTGGCCAGCGCGCTTGTCAAGGTTCCCGATCCGCCCGCCAGAACATAGCGCTCATCGCTTGCGCCAATCAGTTCGGCATGCGCGCCATCGACGACAGGCAGGTTGAAGATCAGTTCCAAGGCGGAAGCATCGGCCGGCTCCTGACCATATTCGGTGCGGACTGTCGCCTCCAGCAGGGCGCGGACATAGGGCTTTGGCAGCGCGTCGCCATGCCGGTCCAGATACTGCGCCACCGACAGGGCATCGATTGCAGGGGCGGCGGCCTCATAATCGGCGTCAAGAGCTTCCGCATCCGCTGCGATCCGGGCCGCGATGGGGCGCAGATCCTCAACCAGTTCAGCCTCCGGGACAAGCCTGCCCCGGTCGATCACAAGCGTGCGGCCATCCATCTCTCCCCGGTCGATCAGCCGCAGACCATAGCGGCGGGCCAGCGCCAGCATGTCGTCATGGTCGCCATTGATGAACTGCCCGCCATCATCAGCGGGGACCGGCGCGCCTGATTTCGGTCCCACCGTGAAGATGCGTCCGCCCAGACGCCCCCGCGCCTCATATAGCCTTGCGGCAATGCCTGCATCTTTAAGACGGCGCAGCGCCGTCAGCCCGGCAAGGCCGCCGCCGATGATGGCCACCCGCATTTCTGCCCTCGCCAACGCGGGCGCGGCCCGGCCGAGCATAGGCGCCGCTGCTCCGGCGGCCATGCCGGCAAGAAGCCTTCGGCGTGTAATTCCGCTGGTCCCGCGCATTGGAGGAGGCGCGCCCGCAGCATCAAGATTGGCCCGCCGCGCCGCTTCCAGAAGCCGCCAGATTGCCGTGCCGCCGCGCATGATATCTTCCCCCCCGCGATGATGCGGTTCCATCGCCTGCACTTGTCCTCAACGCGTTTCAACCCTAAAGCGCACCGATGACGAAACCCCAACCCAAAGACTGGATTCTGGGCATATCGCCCTATGTGCCTGGCAAAGCCGCCAGCGATGATGGCCGCAAGCTGATCAAGCTGTCGGCCAATGAAAGCCCGCTCGGCACCAGCCCCAAGGCGCGCGAAGCCTTCATGGCGGCGACCGCCGATCTGGCCACTTATCCGGATCCCGGCGCGGCGGCCCTGCGGCAGGCGATCGCCGCCCAACATGGCCTTAATCCCGCGCGGGTGATTTACGGCACCGGGTCGGACGAACTGCTGCACATCGCGGCGAGCGCCTATGCCGGTCCCGGCGACGAGGTGCTCTACGTCCGCTTCGGCTTTTCGGTTTACGACATCGCCGCGCGGCGGGTGGGCGCAACGCCCGTTGTTGCGCCGGACAAGGATTACGCGACCGATGTCGATGCGCTGCTGGCCTGCGTCACGGACAAAACCCGCGTCGTCTTTCTTGCCAATCCCAACAACCCGACGGGCACCTTTTCGACGCGCGAAGAGATCGCTCGGCTCCACGCCGCCTTGCCGGGCA
>CBHCMH010000039.1:0-9693 GCA_965974445.1 uncultured Rhizorhapis sp. | reverse complement strand
TGATGGGCCGTCCGCAGGGCACCTTCGCTTCGAAGGTCGAGGTGGAAGGCGGTTCGGTTTCCGTCACGCGCGAAGTCGACGGCGGCCTCGAGACTGTGAAGCTCGCCATGCCGGCAGTAGTCACCACTGATCTTCGCCTCAACGAACCGCGCTATGCCTCGCTGCCCAACATCATGAAGGCCAAGTCGAAGCCGCTCGCCACCAAGGCTCCGGCCGATTACGGCGTCGATACGAGCCCGCGCGTCAAGACGCTGAAGGTTGCCGAACCGCCGGTGCGCCAGGCCGGCATCAAGGTCGCCGATGTCGATGCGCTGGTTGCCAAGCTCAAGGAAATGGGAGTCGCCTGATGAAGACGCTCGTCTGGGTCGAACACGACAACGCCTCTGTCAAGGACGCGACGCTCGCCGCCGTTACTGCCGCTTCGCAGCTCGGTGAAGTCCACCTGCTCGTCGCCGGCGCAGGCTGCGCCGGAGTGGCCGAACAGGCCGGCAGGATCGCCGGCGTGGGCAAGGTCCACCTGGCCGACAGCCCGGCCTATGCCAACGCGCTGCCCGAAAACGTCGCGCCGCTGGTGGTCGAGCTCATGGGCCATCACGATGCTTTCGTGGCGCCTGCCACATCGAACGGCAAGAACATCGCTCCGCGCGTCGCCGCGCTGCTCGATGTCATGCAGATCAGCGACATCCTCTCGGTCGAAGGTTCCCGGACCTTCACTCGCCCGACCTATGCCGGCAACGCCATCTCCACGGTCGAAAGCTCGGATGCCAAGCTGGTGATCACCGTTCGCGGCACGGCCTTTGCCAAGGCGGCGACGGAAGGCGGCTCGGGCGCGGTGGAAGCCGTCTCGGGCAGCGGCGACGCCGGGCTTTCGAGCTTCGTCGGCGCGGAAATCGCCAAGAGCGAGCGCCCCGAGCTGACCAGTGCCAAGATCATCGTCTCGGGCGGCCGCGCGCTGAAGGATGCGGACACCTTCCAGGCGACGATCTTCCCGCTCGCCGACAAGCTCGGCGCAGCCGTGGGCGCAAGCCGCGCGGCGGTGGATGCGGGCTATGTGCCCAACGACTATCAGGTCGGCCAGACCGGCAAGATCGTCGCGCCCGAAGTCTATATCGCCGTCGGCATTTCCGGCGCGATCCAGCATCTGGCGGGCATGAAGGACAGCAAGACCATCATCGCCATCAACAAGGACGAGGACGCCCCGATCTTCCAGGTCGCCGACGTCGGCCTGGTCGGCGATCTCTTCAAGATCGTGCCGGAGCTCACCGAAAAGCTCTGACCCCGAAGAGATGGTCAAACAAAAAAGCCCCGGTTCGCGCCGGGGCTTTTTTGCTCTGAAAGTTCTGCCTGTTACAATTCCCCTCCCGCTTGCGGGAGGGGTTAGGGGTGGGCATTTCGCGAGCCTATCCCCGCAGGCCCAACCCCGGCCCCTCCCGCAAGCGGGAGGGGAGATTACCCCAAAAACGTGACTCCCCCGCCCAGCATGCTATGCCCCGCTCATGCATCTGCGCTATCTCGAATATTTCGTCGCCCTGGCCCGGGAACGGCATTTCGCCCGCGCGGCGGAGGCATGCCATGTGGCCCAGCCCACACTGTCGGCCGGTCTTTCGACGTTGGAAGAATCGCTGGGCCAGCGCCTCGTCATCCGCGACCGGCGTTTCATCGACCTCAGCCCCGAAGGTTATGCGATCCTGCCCTTCGCGCAACAGATGCTCGCCGATCATCAGGCGATGCGCAGCGCGCTCAACAGCGACGCGGGGCCGCTGCGCGGCACGCTGCGCCTTGGCGCGATTCCCGCCGCCATGCCCTCGGTCGGCTATCTGGTGAAGGCGCTCGTCGCCAGGCACAAGGGATTGCAGGTCAGCGTCCGTTCCATGACCTCGCGCGAAATCGAGCAGGGCCTCGTCGCCCGCGATCTTGACGCCGGCATCACCTATCTATCCAGCGAACCCCCCGCGCAGGTCCGCAGCGCCCCCTTATATCTCGAACATTTCGTCTTCGCGACGCATCGGGGCGGGCCGCTGGCGGATTGCGCATCGATCACGCTTGCCGAGGCGGCGGCCTCCCGCCTCTGCCTGCTGCATGAAGGTATGCAGAACCGCCGCATCCTGAACACCTGTCTTGCGACACGCGGCCTGTCGGTGGAGCCGGTGGCGACGGCGGACAGCTATGTCGCGCTCCTCGCCATGGTCGCCGACGGCGGTCTGTCGGCCATCATCACCGACAGCCACAGCGCGATGGTGGCGGCGCATCCCGGGCTGCGCCTGCTTCCCATCGCGGACAAGCTCCCCGCCAATCAGGTGGGGCTGGTGATCATCGACCGGGAGCCGCTCTCTCCCCTTGCCCGCGCGGCGTTCGCCATTGCCGGCAAGCTGACCCTGCCCTCGCCGCTGATGGCGAGTTGATAGCCATTATCAATCACGAAATTGCCATATCTATTTGACATTCACTATCAATCAGCGGACTCAGAGGCCATATGCGTGACCTTAGAGAAGATACGGAACTGGCAGCCATCATCGCCCGCCATATCGGCCGCGAAGGACCGCTGCTCCCCATCCTGCACGACGTCCAGAAGGCCTTTGGCCATGTGAGCGAGACGGCGAAGCGCCAGATCGCCCTCGCCCTCAACCTCTCCCGCGCCGAGGTCCACGGCGTCGTCAGCTTCTACCACGACTTCTGCGCCGCCCCCGAACCGCTGCCCGTCATCAAGCTCTGCCGCGCCGAAGCCTGCCAGGCGCGCGGCAGCGAGGCGCTTGCGCCCAAGGTCGAAGCGATGGCGCAGGGCAAGGCGAAGATCGAAACCGTCTATTGCCTCGGCCTCTGCTCCGTCGGTCCCAATGCCATGGCGAAGGGAGAGGTCCACGCCCGCCTGGACGAAGCCGCCGCGCGCGCATTGATCGCGGAGGTGTCGGCATGAAAATCTACATCTCCGACGACGCCCTCGCCATCGCCTGCGGCGCGGACCGGGTAGCGAACGCCTTCGCCAAGGCCGCGCCGGATGCCGAAATTGTGCGCGTTTCAAGCTGGGGCATGCACTGGCTGGAACCGCTGGTGGAGATCGACAGCGGCAACGGGCGCACAGGCCACGGGCCGGTGAAGGTGGGCGATGTCCCGTCAATCCTGAACCAATATCGTCATTCCCGCGAAAGCGGGAACCCATCTCTCCCCAATCATGACGCTAACGATGGAGGCGATATGGGTTCCCGCTTTCGCGGGAATGACGGAATTTGGGTAGGCGACGTCTCCCAACACCCCTTCATCGCCTCCCAAACCCGCCTGACCTTCGCCCGCGCGGGCAAGACCCGCCCCACCAGCCTCGATGACTACAAAGCCACCGGCGGCTGGACAGGCCTCAACAACGCCCGCGCCATGGAGCCGCTGGCGGTCATCGAGCAAGTCACACAGTCCGGCCTGCGCGGACGGGGCGGCGCAGGTTTTCCGGCGGGCATCAAATGGCGCACCGTCGCCAATGCTGCCGCCACGCAAAAATATATCGTTTGCAATGCGGACGAAGGCGACAGCGGCACCTTTGCCGACCGCATGCTGATGGAGGGCGACCCCTATTGCCTGATCGAGGGCATGGCCATCGCCGGATACGCCGTGGGCGCGGACAAGGGCTATATCTATGTCCGCTCCGAATATCCCCACGCCATCGCCAAATTGAACGAAGCCATCGACAGATGCCGCGCCCTCATCGCCCCCTTCGATGTCGAGGTGCGCGAGGGCGCGGGCGCCTATGTCTGCGGCGAGGAAACCTCGCTTCTGAACTCGCTGGAGGGCAAGCGCGGCGAAGTCCGCGCCAAGCCGCCGCTCCCGGCGCTCGAAGGACTGTTCGGCAAGCCCACGGTCGTCAACAACGTGCTGACGCTGGCCGCCATCCCCTTCATCATGGCGCAGGGTGCCAAAGCCTATGCCGGTTATGGCATGGGGCGCTCACGTGGCACCATGCCGATCCAGATCGCGGGCAATGTGAAGCATGGCGGGCTCTATGAAACCGCATTCGGCGTCACGCTGGGCGAACTGGTCAATAACATTGGCGGAGGCACGGAAAGCGGCCGCCCCATTCGCGCGGTGCAGGTCGGCGGCCCGCTCGGCGCCTATTTCCCCCCCGCGCTGTTCGATACACCCTTTGATTACGAGGCCTTCACCGCCAAGGACGGCTTGATCGGCCATGGCGGCATCGTGGTTTTCGACGACAGCGTCGATATGCTGGCGCAAGCGCGCTTCGCCATGGAATTCTGCGCGGCAGAGAGCTGCGGCAAGTGCACGCCCTGCCGCCTGGGATCAACGCGCGGCGTCGAAACGCTCGATCGCCTCCGCGCAGGCGGACGCAAGGGCTCCGACCGGGTGGAGGCGCTTCCGCACATCCACAATGCAAAGGGCGGCGCACGCGATGCGGCGGCCGAGCTCAACCTGATCGCGGATTTGTGCGAAACTATGAAATATGGGTCGCTCTGCGCCCTTGGCGGCTTCACGCCCTATCCCGTCATGAGCGCGATCACCCATTTCCCGGAGGATTTTGGCGTGGAAAAGCATGAGGAGGTGGCGGAGTGACTTTTTCCATTTCCCGTCCTTCCGGCGAAAGCCGGAATCCCGCGTCCCTTGGTCGTGCCATACTGATGGAGATTCCGGCCTTCGCCGGAATGACGCAGTATAGCGGGATTTGGAGATGAAACGCCTCGGCGCCCTCATCGCCGGCGGGCAATCGCGCCGGTTCGGCAGCGACAAGGCGCTGGCGATGATCGACGGCAGGCCGCTGCTCGCCCATGTGATCGCGGGGCTGCAGCAACAGGTCGACGAAGTAGTGATCTGCGGCCGGGAATGGCCTGGCCTTGCAAGCCTGCCCGACCGGCCCGCAGCCGATCAGGGACCGCTCGGCGGCCTCTGCGCGGCGCTCCATCATGCGCGGGAACACGGCTTTGACGCTGGTCTGACCGCCGGATGCGACACCCTGCCCGTGCCCGAACGGCTGGCCGACCTGTTCGGGGATCAGCCCGGCGTCATCAAGGATCAGCCGCTGTTCGGTTTCTGGCCAGCGGATTTGGCCCCTCTGCTTGACGCTTGGCTCGCGCAGCAACCCCGGCGCGACATGCGCGGCTGGATCGAACATAGCGGCGCTCGGGACGTTGATACGCTCATCGCCTTTTCAAACCTGAATACCCCCGAAGATTATGCGCAGTTCACTGCGTCCAGAGGAATGACGGCATGACCTACAGCAAACAGGCGGATTTCGGCACCCCGGCGTCCCGCGCGGCCGAGCAGGTGAGCCTGACCATCGACGGCCAGAGCGTCACCGTGCCCGCGGGCAGCACCGTCATGCGCGCGGCGGCCGAAATCGGCACCTCGATCCCCAAGCTCTGCGCCACAGACAGCCTCAAGCAGTTCGGATCCTGCCGCCTCTGCCTGGTCGAGGTCGATGGCGCGCGCGGCACGCCCGCAAGCTGCACCCTGCCGGTCGCCGAGGGCATGGTCGTCCACACGCAAACACCCAGGCTGCAGAAGCTCCGCAAGGGGGTGATGGAGCTGTACATCTCCGACCACCCGCTCGACTGCCTCACCTGCTCGGCCAATGGCGATTGCGAATTGCAGGAACAAGCTGGCGCGGTCGGCCTGCGCGAAGTGCGCTACGGCTATGAGGGCGAGGGTCATCTGGGCCTGCCCAAGGACAGCTCCAACCCCTATTTCGACTTCGATCCCAGCAAGTGCATCGTCTGCTCGCGCTGCGTGCGCGCCTGCGATGAAGTGCAGGGCACCTTCGCGCTCACCATCGAAGGGCGCGGTTTCAACTCGAAGGTGTCGGCGGGCACGCCGTTGGACGACTTCATTTCCTCCGAATGCGTCTCCTGTGGTGCCTGCGTTCAGGCCTGCCCGACCGCGACCTTGCAGGAAAAGGCGGTGGCGGAGATCGGCACGCCCGACCGCGCCGTCGTCACGACCTGCGCCTATTGCGGCGTCGGCTGCACCTTCCGCGCGGAGATGCGGGGCGAGCAGCTGGTCCGCATGGTGCCGTGGAAGGAGGGCAAGGCCAATCACGGCCATAGCTGCGTCAAGGGCCGCTTCGCCTGGGGCTATGCCCAACATCAGGACCGCATCCTGAAGCCGATGATCCGCAAGTCGATCAAGGAACCCTGGCGCGAGGTCGAATGGGACGAGGCGATCAGCTATGCCGCTTCGGAGATCAAGCGCATCACCGTCAAATATGGCCCGCGCTCGACCGGCGGCATCACATCGTCCCGCTGCACCAATGAGGAGACCTTCCTTGTGCAGAAGCTGGTCCGCGCGGGGTTCGGCAACAATAATGTCGATACCTGCGCCCGCGTCTGCCACTCGCCCACCGGCTATGGCCTCAAGACCACCTTCGGCACCAGCGCGGGGACGCAGGATTTCGACAGCGTCGAGGAAGCCGATGTCATCCTGGTCATCGGCGCGAATCCCACCGACGGGCATCCGGTCTTCGCCAGCCGCATGAAGCAGCGGCTGCGGGAGGGTGCGAAGCTGATCGTTATCGACCCGCGCCGCACCGATCTGGTCCGGTCCCCGCATATCGAGGCGGAACATCATCTCCCGCTGCGTCCCGGCACCAATGTCGCGGTGCTGACCGCCATGGCGCATGTGATCGTCACCGAGGGGCTGGCCGATGAAGCGTTCATCCGCGAGCGTTGCGACTGGGACGAATATCAGGACTGGGCCGCCTTCGTGTCCGATCCGAAGCGCTCACCCGAAGCGACCGAACCGCTGACCAAGGTTCCCGCCGCGAGCTTGCGCGAAGCGGCGCGGCTCTATGCCACCGGCGGCAATGGCGCGATCTATTATGGCCTTGGCGTTACCGAGCATAGCCAGGGCAGCTCCACCGTCATGGCGATTGCCAACCTCGCCATGGCGACGGGCAATATCGGCCGCCGGGGCGTGGGCGTGAACCCGCTGCGCGGTCAGAATAATGTGCAGGGCGCGTGCGACATGGGCAGCTTCCCGCACGAACTGTCGGGTTACCGCCACATCAGCGATACCGCCGCGCGCAAGCTGTTCGAGGATGACTGGGGCGTCCATCTGGACGCCGAACCGGGCCTGCGTATCCCCAACATGCTCGACGCCGCCGTCGATGGCGCGTTCAAGGCGATCTATATCCAGGGCGAGGACATTCTTCAGTCCGATCCGAACACAAAACACGTCGCGGCGGGGCTGGAGGCGATGGAGTGCGTCATCGTCCATGACTTGTTCCTCAACGAAACCGCCAACTACGCGCATATCTTTCTGCCCGGCTCGACCTTCCTCGAAAAGAACGGCACCTTCACCAATGCCGAACGGCGCATCCAGCTCGTCCGCAAGGTGATGAGCCCGATGAACGGTTATGAGGATTGGGAGATCACCCAGCTTCTGGCGCGGGCGCTGGGGCTCGACTGGTCCTATTACCATCCGGCCGAGATCATGGACGAGATCGCCCGCCTGACCCCCACATTCGCGGGCGTCAGTTTCGACCGACTTGACCGGGAAGGCTCCCTGCAATGGCCGGTCAACGACAAGGCGCCCGACGGTTCACCGATCATGCACATCGACGGCTTCGTGCGCGGCAAGGGCAAGTTCGTGGTGACGGACTATGTGCCGACCGACGAAAAGACCGGCCCGCGCTTCCCGCTACTGCTCACCACGGGCCGCATCCTCAGCCATTATAATGTCGGCGCGCAGACCCGCCGCACCGCCAATACCGCCTGGCACCCGGAGGATCGCCTGGAAATCCATCCCGTGGACGCCGAAGATCGCGGCATACAGGAGGGTAGCTGGGTCCGCCTTTCCAGCCGATCGGGCGAAACCACCTTGCGCGCGCTCATCACCGACCGCGTGGCGCCCGGCGTCGTCTACACCACCTTCCACCATCCCGAGACGCAGGCCAATGTGGTGACCAGCGAATTTTCCGACTGGGCGACCAACTGCCCCGAATATAAGGTGACGGCGGTGCAGGTCGCGCCCTCCAACGGGCCGACCGGCTGGCAGGAGGAATATGAGGAACTGTCCGAACGGTCGCGGCGGATTGTGCATGCGCAGGCGGCGGAGTGATAGTACAGCCGTCACCCTGAACCCTTCGACGGGCTCAGCATGACGATGAACGGAATTGGGAATGAACAGCCTTCAAAAACTCATCTACATGGCGAACCAGATCGCCCGGAACATGGCCGGGCATGATGAGGCCGAAGCGGTCGCGACCCACATCCACGACTTCTGGGACCCGCGCATGAAGGCGATGATCTTCGCGCATCTGGAGGCGGGTGGAGAGGGACTTGATCCCGTGGCCCATGATGCGCTGTCGCAGCTTGCCCGGAACAGTGGCCATATCACCGCCTGAGCCCAGCGGCCACATCGAGCGGGCGGCGCACCTGATCCACCCGGCCGATTCGCCCGCCGAAGCGATCCGCCGCGATATCGCGGTAGAGGCCCCCGTCTCGCTGGAATATAATGGCATCGCCTACGCCGTGATGATGGCGACACCCGCGGATCTGATCGACTATGTCACAGGCTTTTCGCTGTCGGAAAAGCTGATCGAAACGCCAGCCGACATTGAAGACATAGACATCCACCAGGCCGAAAAGGGCTGGATTGTCCGAACGCAATTGGCGGGCGATCGCACCGAAACCCTCCTCGCCCGCGTCCGCACCCGCGTGTCGGAAAGCAGTTGCGGCCTGTGCGGCATGGAGAATCTGGAGGAGGTGATGCGCCCCCTCCCCAAGGTCGCGCGCCACCAGGCTCCGTCATCGGACGCCATATTCCGCGCGCTGGGTGAGTTGCAGCATCACCAGCCGCTCCACAATGCCACAGGAGCCGTACACGCCGCCGCCTTTGCCGATCGCGCTGGGGAGGTGCTGTATGCCCGCGAAGATGTCGGCCGCCACAACGCGCTCGACAAGTTGATTGGCTGCCTTGCCCGAGCGGGGCGCGATGCCGGGGACGGCTTCATTCTCACCAGTTCGCGGTGCAGCTATGAAATGGTCGAAAAATCGGTTCGGGCCGGAGCCACCACTCTCGTCACCATTTCGGCCCCCACCTCCCTCGCGGTCGAACGCGCGAAGGAAGCGGGCCTGACGCTTGTCGCGTTGGCCCGGCCGGATGCGGCGCTGCTGATGTGCGGATAGGCCATGTTTTTGAAAATTTAGAGCGGGATGACATTACGTTGATGCATATCCGGAGTTGACGAAGTAGTTGGCACACTCTTGCGGGCCGAAGGCATCGAGCAGTGATCCGATGCGTCGCCAGGTGTTTTCGGCGGTTCGTTCGGAAGCCTTTCGCAGCAGGTGCTTGAGCTTCGAGAACATCTGCTCGATCGGGTTCAAGTCGGGCGAGTATGGCGGCAGGTAGAGCAGCTTGGCCTTGGCGGCGCGGATGGCCTGGCGGATAGCTGGGCGTTTGTGGCTGGAGAGGTTGTCCATGATCACGACGTCGCCCGGTGCGAGGGTAGGCACGAGGAATTGCTCGACCCATTCGGCAAAGCTGGTCCCGTTGATCGGCTGATCGAGGACGCATGGTGCATCGATCCGGTCACAGCGCAGCGCGGCGATGAAGGTCATGGTGCGCCAATGGCCATAGGGCACCTTGGCGTGCAGCCGCTGGCCCTTGGGTGTCCAGCCCCTGAGCGGGGCCATGTTGGTCTTGGCCGGGACTGTCAGTAATTTTGTGCGCGAGGTCATATAGATGGAGAAGAAAGGACCA
>CBHCMH010000038.1:0-9760 GCA_965974445.1 uncultured Rhizorhapis sp. | reverse complement strand
GGCGCAGCCTTGACGGCGGCGTTGCCGTTGAAGGCCACCACCGGTGCCTTGCGAGCCGGACGGGGAGCCGCTGAAACCGCCTTGGGAGCAGCGGTCCGATGCGGGGTCTTCGCTGAGCGGCCGAGATTGAAGCTGCTGATCAGCTTCAAAAGTTCGTTCGCTTCGGAGGCAAGGCTGCGGGCGGCAGCGGTGCTCTCTTCGACCATGGCGGCATTCTGCTGCGTGCTGCGGTCCATGTCGCCGACCGCGCCATTGACCTGTTGCAGATTGGCGGCCTGGCTTTCCGTCGAGGCGGAAATGTCGTTGATGAGACCGCGCACTTCGCCCACCTTGGCGACGATGCGTTCCAGCATCTGCCCGGTCTGGCCGACCAGATGCACGCCGCTTTCGACCTGTTCGGAGCTGGTGTTGATGAGAATCTTGATGTCGCGTGCGGCATCTGCCGAGCGTTGCGCCAGGGCGCGGACTTCGTTTGCGACAACCGCAAAGCCCTTGCCCGCGTCACCGGCGCGCGCCGCTTCCACGCCCGCATTGAGGGCGAGCAGGTTGGTCTGGAAGGCAATGCCATCGATCACGTTGATGATCTGAGCGATCTCCTGCGCCGATTTTTCAATCTCGTCCATGGCGGTGACCGCGCGGGAAACCGTCTGGCCGCCATCGGTCGCTTCCTTGTGCGCTTCCGTCACGGCCATGTTGGCGCTGACGGCGCGCTGGGCAATTTCACGGACGCCCGACGTCACCTCATTGGTGGCTGCGGCCGTCTCTTCAAGCGCCGCTGCCTGCTGTTCGGTACGGCGGGAAAGATCCTCGGCGGCCGAGCTGATTTCGTTCGAACCGGTGTTGATGCTGTCGGCTGTTTCAGTGACCGACAGAAGCATCTTGCACAGTTCGGCCGTCGCCTGATTATAGTCGGTGCGAAGCTGCTCAAGTTCGGCGGGGAACGGCGTTTCAATGCGATGATCGACGTGGCCTTGCGCCAGACGCCGCAATCCGTCGCCTAGAGCGGCGACGACGCCCTCCAGCTTGCCGCTTTCGCTGCTCGCGGAATTCTGCCGTTCCAGCGCCAGGTCCCGGAATTTCACCATCGCGCGGGAAAGGCGGCCGACACAGTCTTCATATTCCGTGCGGCGGATCTGGATATGGGTATTGCCGGAGGCCAGCGCCTCCATGTCCTCAACCGTCGAAACATAAGGATCAGCGATCGCTGCCTGCATGTACCAGGCGGCGGCAAGGCCGATGACTAATCCAGCGCCGGAAATCATCCAGGCCCAGGCCAGCATGCCGTCATGCGCAGCGGTCACGGCGACCATATCCCCCGCCGCGATTGCATCGCTCAGTTTTCCATGGCCGAGATAGGCCGTCAAAGCACCGGCAAAAAGCAGGCCGCCGAAAAGCCCGAAGGCGACTATCAGTTTCTGCCGGATCGGCGCCTTCTGTGCGAACCATGTTATCATTTTGCTCTTACCCCCTCGTGACCGCCCCCCACGGCAGCCGTGGCAAGCAGTTCTCAAAGACAATGGTTAATACGGCGTTAAGCCCTGCAAACGCGGATTACCGCGCTTCATCGACTAGATCGGCTTGCCGGGGGAAAGCTTTAGCGGCGATCTGACAAGCGGCGAAAAAAGGCGCGGAACACCGGCAATTTTGATCAGGATCAATGCGTCGCCTTTCCTCCGCCGCCATCCCTGCCTTTTCAGAAAAGCCAAGGAGCCAAGGAATGATTGCCGAACTTTATCCCATGATGGTCATCGCCGCGATGAGCCTGTTCGCCGTCGCCCTGCTGACCGTCAGTGTGACGGATCAGTTATCCAACCGCTGACCTATTCAAACCGGCCCGGATCATAAGGCGCGGGATCAATGCCCGCGACACTCGGGGCCGGGCTCGTTTGAAGCAACAAGGCCGCGCCCAGCTTTGCGGCGGCGGGCGATGTCTGGATGCCAAAGCCGCCCTGCCCCGCAAACCAGAAGAAGCCGGTCGCAAGCGGATCGAAGCCATAGACCGGCAGGCGGTCCGGCGCGAAGCTACGCAGGCCGGCCCATTTGCGTTCCACAGCTTCGATTTTCCAGTCAACCACCTGCTCAAAGCGGGAGATGGCCTCAGCAACCGCTATTTCCTCCGGCGCAGCGTCTCCGGCCTCGGCCGGGGTCTCATCGTGGGGGCTGAGCCACAGGCGGCCCGATCCCTCCGCCTTGAAATAGAAACGCCCTGAAATATCGATGACGAGCGGCATGTCCTGCGGCGGCGCAGGGTTGGTGCGCAACTGCACCACCGTACGCTGGAGCGGACGGATGCCGACTGGCCCCACCCCGCATGCGCGAGCCACCGAATCGGCCCAGGCACCCGCGGCGTTGACCAAGACGGCCGCCGTCACCGTTCCGCCGCTGGTTTCCAGATGCCAGCCGCCATGCCCCCGCTGCGCCGAGACCAGCTTTCGCGCACAGTAAAATTCCGCCCCCGCCCTTTTCGCCGCGCGCAGATAGGCTGCGTGCAGCGCCGCGACATCGATATCGGCCGTACTAGGCTCAGCGATGCCATGGCACCATTCCGGGCGCAGCCCCGCCAACTGACGTTCGAGTTCCGGGCGGCCGAGGGGCTGCAGCTCTATGCCCAAGGGAGAATATTCGCGCGTGAATTCCGCCATTGCCTCAAGGTCGTCGGCGCGGCCCAGATGAATGGCCCCCCGGCTCTTCAGGAAGGTTCGATCGGAAAAATCCGGGTTCGGGCTTCTGAGCAAGGGTCCGGATGCCGTCGTAAGCGGCTGCACCCCCGGACCACCATAGCTTTCGGTCCAGAAAGCCACCGACCGCCCAGTCGCGTGATAGCCAGGCTGCGCCTCCATCTCGAGCAGGAGCACGGAGGCATAAGGCGCAATCTCTGCAGCCAGGCTTGCACCTGCCATGCCCGCGCCGGCTATCACCACATCGTACCGTTTCATTGCCGTGGCGCCACATCATCCAGAAAAGCGTCGATACGCTGCAAGGCGTCCGACCGCACGGCATCCGCCTCCCGCAAAATCTCATGGGCCGCCTCGGGACCATGGACATGCAGCCTCGCTCCCCCGATCCGGTTCGCGGCGCGGCGGATGGCCTGCGTATCGACCAGCCCATCCCGTTCCGCCGCCAGGATCAGGAGCGGCGTTTCGATCTTTTCCAATGTTCCCGGCGAATCCAGCATGGCCAGTGACCTATAGGCCGCATTCAGCCATTGCCAACTAGGTGGGCCAAGTTTGAGCTGCGGCATATGCTCTTGCCAATACATCTCATCGGAATAGCGTTCCGCCGAATGGGTTAGCAGCGCCTGACGCAACGAGGGGCCGATGCCCGGCCTTTCCACATTCTTCCACGCCGCACGGGCGGGATCCCCCAGAGCGCTCATCAACCGTGCGACCGGGCCGGCGAGACGCGCGGGCAATATGCCGCTGTTGAGGCCCAGCATCGGCGCAATCATCACCGCGGCGTCCGGCCTGATCATGCGAGCGGACAGCACGCGCGACAGGAGATGGCCGCCCATGCTGTGGCCGATAACGATATGCGGACCTGGCTCACCATCGATCCACTGCCGATAAAAGGCGTGCAAGTCATCAACCCACACATTGAAATCCTCGCAGTGACCAACCTGAGGATTTGCCGACAGTCGGCCCGAACCACCCTGGCCGCGCCAGTCAAAGCTGATGATGTCCCAGCCCAAATCGTGGAAATGGGCAAAGCTCTCCAGATATTTCTCGAACATGTCCCCCCGCCCGGTCAGGAACAGCATCGTGCCGCGCCGTTCCCGCTCCTTCGCTGGCCAGGCAAAACGCCGCAGGGGCCAACCATCCGGCGCGGCCCAATAGTCAATCTTGCTGCAGGCCGGGTAGGACCGTCCAACCGGGGTCAGGGAATTCATAATGTCATGGTTACGGTTTGGTAAGGCAAACCGTCTAGTGCATTCTCGTCATGGACCGGCAGTTTTTGATTTTGACCCTTGGGACGGCGCTTTCCGTCCTGCTGGTCATTGCCGCCCTCACCGACATGAAGAGCCGGATCATATCGAACCGCCTTAATATCGCGGTAGCCGTCCTTGCTCCCCTCTTCTGGATGGCGACGGACCTGCCGCTGTGGCCGGGCATCGCCCTTCAACTGGCGCTTGCAGGCGCGATATTCGCGGTCTTTGCCCTGATGTTCGCGCTGGGCATGATGGGCGGCGGCGATGTGAAGCTGCTCGCCGCGCTGGCCCTCTGGTTCCCGCCGCAGCCCATGCTGTTGTTGCTGCTCATCATGTCCATACTGGGGGGAGTCGTCACCGCCGTCACGGTTCTCCGCCACAAGCTGGCCCGGCGGGTCGGCCAACCCGAAATTCCCTATGGCGTTGCGATAGCCCTGGCCGGCCTTTGGGTGGTTGGCGAACATTATTTTAACCATTTTGCATAATAACGGACAGTAAGAGGTCAATCGACCTGTCTTCAGGAGGCGAAATTCGTCATGGATGGTAAGAAGATCATTTTGCTGGCCGGCGCGCTGATCATCGCGATCGCGACCGCTTTCATGGCCCGTAGCATGTTCAGCAACTCCGGCGCGCCCCAGGCGACCGCCGCCAACATGCAGCCCGCTCTGGATGGTCCACAGGTTCTGGTCGCTACCCGGGCCCTGCCGGTCGGAACCATTATCGAGCCCAACAGCTTCCGCTTTCAGCCCTGGCCGAAGGACCTCGTCGAAAACGCCTACTACCTGAAGGACTCGGTCGATCCAGCTTCGCTTGCCGGGTCAGTGGTTCGCAACGCCATCACTGCGGGTCAGCCGGTCACTCAGGGCGCGCTGGTGAAGCCCGGCGATCGCGGCTTCCTGGCTGCGGCGCTTGGCCCGGGCATGCGCGCCGTCACTGTTCCTGTGTCCGCACAAAGCTCCGTTGCCGGCTTCATCTTTCCCGGCGATCGCGTCGATCTGGTGCTGACGCAGCAGGTCGTGGGCGGTGGCGATGGACAGCCGCTCAAGGTATCCGAAACCATCGTGCAGAATATGCGCGTTCTTGCCACCGACCAGCGCACCGACGCGATCGGCGAGGACGGCAAGCCGAAGGTCGTGACCTATTCCAACGTAACCCTGGAAGTAACGCCCAAGATCGCGGAGAAGATCGCCGTTGCTCAAACGGTCGGTTCGCTCTCGCTATCGCTGCGCTCCATGGCCGACACGACATCCGATCTGGAAAGCGCCATTGCGTCGGGCGAGGTGAACGTGCCTGAAAGCGACGACCCCGCCGCCGAAAAGCGGATGATGCTTGCGGTTGCCAACCGTCCAACCGCTTCCGGCTCGTCCTTCGCGACCGGCGCCGATGTGTCGCGCTTCCAGCGCCGCACCGTGCCCGGCAAGGTTCAGGAAGGCGCGCCACCGGTCATTGAAGGCCCGGCCGTCCGTATCGCACGCGGTGCTTCGGTCTCCGTAGTCCCGCTGGGGAGCAAGTAAGATGACCATCCTCAAGAAACCCGGTTTCCGCAGCAGCGGAACCGCTCTGGCCGCCGCGCTCGCCCTGACTGCGACATTCGGCGTCCCAGCCCAGCTCGGCGCAGCCCCTGTGAGGGCAAGCGCAGGACAGGACGCACTGGTCATATCGGTCGGCGGCAGCCGGGTGGTAAACCTCTCCGCTCCCATGTCCGACATCGTCATCGGCAACCCCGAAGTCCTCGACGTTCATGTCCGCTCGGAGCGCCAGCTTTACCTGATTGCAAAGGCGCCAGGCGAAACCAACCTGTTCGTCACCAGCAAGTCGGGCAAAATCCTCTATTCCGGCACGGTTCGCGTCGGCAATAACCTGTCCAGCGTCGATCAGATGCTCGATCTGGCGATGCCCGAAGCGGACATTCAGGTCAGCACCATGAACGGCATCGTTCTGCTGACCGGGACGGTAAAAGCCCCCGAAGACGCCGCCGAGGCTGAACGGCTGGTACAGGCCTTTGTCGGCGCAGGCATGCAGGTGGTGAGCCGCCTGCGCACCGCGACGCCCTTGCAGGTCAACCTGCAGGTCCGAATCTCGGAAGTAAGCCGCAGCCTGGGTGAAAAGATCGGAACGAACTTCACGAGCCAGGACAGCAGCGGCGGCAAGGTGCTGGGCAGCATCAGTTCCGGCAACCGGAATTTCGCAACCTTTGACTCCGCCAACAACACCTGGACATTCAGCGGCGTCGCGGATGGATCGACATCGATCGGCGGCGTTGCCCGCCTGCTCGGCATGGACATTGCCGGCGTGCTCGATCTGGCGGAAACGACGGGCCTTGCGACGACGCTCGCCCAACCCAATCTGACTTCGCTTTCGGGTGAAACCGCAAGCTTCCTGGCGGGTGGCGAATATCCCTATTCCGTATCGAACGGCCTGCAGGGCAACACGATTGAGTTCAAGCAATATGGCGTGCAACTTGCCTTCACGCCGACCGTGCTTTCGGATGGCCGCATCTCCATGCGCGTCCGCCCGACTGTGTCGCAGCTTGATTTTTCGGTCAGCTCCAGCGTCCCGGCGCTCAAGAGCCGGTCTGCCGAAACCACCGTCGAACTTGGCTCGGGCCAAAGCTTCATGATTGCTGGCCTACTGAGCAACGAAACGGCGAACAATGTCAACAAGGTGCCGGGCCTGGGCAATATTCCCATCCTGGGCAGCTTGTTCAAGTCCTAGAATTTCCAGCGCAATGAATCAGAACTGGTGATCGTGGTGACGCCCTATCTGGTGAAGCCGGTCAACGCGCAGGACATCCGCCTGCCGACCGATGGGTTCCGCAACGCAACGACGGCGCAAGGCCTGCTGATGCAAAAACAAAGCGACGGCATCAGCGGCGCAAAGCGTCCTGAACCGACCGTCGAACCCGCGCCGCCCGCAGAGCCGAGGATTGGCTCGGCCACGCCTCCCGCGATCGCTGGCGAGCGCCGCAAGCAGACAGCCGATGCGGGCAAAGCCGCCCCTGGCTTCAGTTTCTGATCAGAAGGACGCCCCAAATGAACAGGTCTTTCAAAATGCGCACGCTGCCCTTGCTGGCACTGCTAGCCCTGCCTTTGGCCGCTTGCCAGACTGGGCCGGTAAACCGCAGCATGGATTCGGTCCATCAGCCAGTGGTCAGCCGCACCGACTATGTCTTTGACGTGTATCCGACACCGGGCGGCAATCTGCCCGCCAGCGAAATGGATCGCCTCTCCGGCTGGTTCGCCTCCATTGGTCTGGGCTATGGCGATCGCGTCGCCATCGACAGCCAGGGCGCCTTGGACAGCGCATCCGCCCGGAACAGCGTTGCCGAGGTTCTGAGCGAATATGGCCTGTTGCTGAGCGACCTGGCTCCAGCGACATCAGGAACCGCGCCCGGCGGTGCTGTCCGCGTCGTGGTCAGCCGCTCGGTCGCGAGCGTCCCTGGCTGTCCGGACTGGAGCAACACGCAAGAGGCAGACATCGTTCACGGCACACACTCCAACTATGGCTGCGCCGTCAACAGCAATCTTGCCGCCATGGTCGCCAACCCGCAGGATCTGGTTCTGGGTCAGCCCGGCGCGGTCACTCGCGCCCCAACAGCGGCGACCAAGGCCATCAAGACCTATCAGGACAAGGCCAATACTGGCGCAGGCGATCTCAAGACTCTGTCGGGAGGAGGCAACTGATGAACGCTCCGTGGAAACCGGGCGGCACCGCCGCGCTGCGTGACGCCTTCAATGCCTTCGTGTGCGACGACGCCAGCTTCGATCTGGTCCGCAGCATCTGCGTCGAGATGGGATGGCCGCCGGAAAAGGTGCATAAGGGCGGGCTGCGAAATGCTGTTCAGTCCCTTTCCGTAAGCGCCAGCCCCAATATCCTCTTCGTCGACATGTCGGAATCGGGCGATCCGATCAACGACATCAATGGCCTGGCCGAAGTATGTGAGCCGGGAACCGTCGTCATCGCGGCCGGTCAGGTCAACGATGTCCGTCTCTACCGCGACCTCATCGCCAGCGGGCTGCAGGATTACCTCCTCAAGCCCTTTGGCCCCGATCACCTGCGCGAAGCCTTCACGCAGGCGCAGGCTGTCTTTAACGCGCCCAAGATCCATGACGCCGGTGGTGAACGCCCGCACTTGACGGTAGCGGTCATCGGCACCCGTGGTGGGGTGGGCGCGTCAAGTGTCGCCACCTCGCTCGCCTGGCTGATGAGCACCAAGGCCGGCAGGCTGACGGCATTGCTCGACCTGGATGTCCATTTCGGCACCGGCGCGCTCGCGATGGACCTGGAACCGGGGCGCGGTCTGACCGACGCCATCGAAAACCCCAGCCGCATCGACGGTCTGTTCATCGAACGCGCGATGGTCAAGGCCAGCGACAAGCTGTCGATCCTGTCGGCGGAAGCTCCCATCAGCCAGCCGATGATGACCGATGGCGCAGCCTTCTTCCAGCTTCAGGAGGAATTTCGCAGCGCGTTCGAATGCAGCGTCGTCGATCTGCCGCGCGGCATGCTGATCCAGCATCCGCACCTCATCAACGACGCCAATGCGACCATTGTGGTGACGGAACTGACGCTGGCGGCGGCCCGCGATTCGATCCGGATCCTGTCCTGGCTCAAATCCAATGCACCCGGAACCAAGGTGATTGTCGTCGCCAATCGGGTTCAGGCATCCGCTCTGGAAATCAGCCGCAAGGATTTCGAACAATCGATCGAGCGCAAGATCGACATCATCATCCCCGCCGATCCGAAGCTCGCCGCGCAAGCGGCCAAGCTTGGCAAGACGCTGGCCGATGTCGGCAAGACGTCCAAGATCGGACATGCTCTGGAAAGCGCAATGAACCTTGCGCTGGGGGCGGTGGACGAAACCGACGCCGCACCGGCAGCAGGCAAAGGCGGCAAGTCCCTGCTGGGCAAGATCACAGACCTCAAGTCGATTATCCCCGCCAGGAAGAAGTGAGTCCGGGCGACGGAACGACAGGACATTAGCGGGACCTGAGCATGTCGAATATGCAGTTCATTCTGTTGATCGTGGCGCTAACCAGCGTCCTGAGCTTGCTCATCTTCGCCTTTTCCGGTCCATCGGCCGACAAGGCGCAGGCGCGCCGTCTCGCACTTGTGCGGGGCCGTCATGGCGACTCCGCGACGGCATTCGTCGAAGCGCAGATGCGCAAGGCCATTTCCAACATGCCCAAAACGAACGGCATGCTGACCTCACTCATCCCCAATCCGGAAATGCTGCACAAGCGCATCAAGATGACGGGCAAGAGCTGGACTCTGGGGCAATATGCCTGGGCCAGCGTGGGATTGGCGGTACTGGTTGCCCTGACCCTGCTGCTGCGCGGCTGGGCGCCGCTGCTCGCCATCTTCCTGGGTCTGTTTGTCGGGCTGGGTTTGCCTCACATGGTCGTGGGCCATCTCATCAACAAGCGCACGATGAAGTTTACCGTGAACTTCCCCGACGCCCTGGAACTTCTCGTCCGGGGCCTGCGCTCGGGCCTGCCGATTTCCGAGACGCTTGGCGTTGTCGCAAGCGAAGTGCCTGGCCCTGTGGGCGAGGAATTCAAGATGATTACGGAGCGGATCAAGATTGGCCGCACCATGGACGCGGCGCTGCAGGAAACTGCCGATCGCCTCGGCACGCCGGAGTTCCAGTTTTTCGTCATATCGCTGGCGATCCAGCGCGAAACCGGCGGCAACCTGGCCGAAACCTTGTCTAATCTTGCCGAAGTGCTGCGCAAACGCGCGCAGATGAAGCTGAAGATCCGGGCCATGTCTTCGGAATCGAAGGCGTCGGCCTACATCATTGGCGCGTTGCCGTTCATCGTGTTCGGCCTGATC
>CBHCMH010000037.1:0-9793 GCA_965974445.1 uncultured Rhizorhapis sp. | reverse complement strand
GGGCCATGTCGGCGACGAGTCTTTCCTTTTGATCGAGGCCGATGCGCTGGTCGCGGTGCCCGATGCCTATGTGCGGGCGGGTTCACTACTCACGATGCTGGCGCTGGGGGTTGGGGATGTGGAGCCGGCCGAGGCAGCACTCCTGGTTTCGGGTGAAGCGCTGAAACCGCCTTCGCCGGTGCATTTGACGATTGAGGTCGATGGAGCGGGCGACCGGGCGATTCGATGGACGAGGCGTAGCCGCTCCGGATGGGCGTGGGCCGATTATGTCGATGCGCCGCTGGGTGAGGAAGCTGAGCGCTATCGCCTTCGCGTGATGGCGGGTGAGACTGTTCTTCGAGCAGTCGAGATGGCGGTTCCGGAATATGCCTACAGCGCGGCGATGGCGGCGGCGGATGAGGCTGCCGGGGGTTCTGCGCTCACGCTGGAGATTGTCCAGATCGGGGCGCGGGGGATCAGCAGGCCGCTGGTTGGGGTGATTGAGATTTGATGGCGGGGGTGGGCCATTCCCCTCCCGCTTGCGAGTGGGCGCTGCGGCCCTGTCTGGGGGACAGGGCCGGTCGCCCACTGGGTTAGGGGAGGGTATGTCACCGCCATTTCCTCAACAGGCCCTCCCCCCAGCCCCTCCCGCAAGCGGGAGGGGAGAGATGTTTCGCAAGAGGAGTAAATCATGTCGGATGCAACGCCGCGTTACGGCTTTCCCTATCTCCATTCCGGGCAGGCGCAGAAGGAGGTTTACCATAATGAGGCCTTGGTGCTGGCCGATATGCTGGTTCAGGCTAATGCCCTGTCCGCTACGCTGTCCGACCCGCCGGCGTCTCCCCTCCCAGGGGAGTGCTGGATCGTCGGAGATACGCCTTCAGGGGGCTGGGTAGGGCAGTCCGGAACATTGGCCTGCTGGTCGGAGGGAGGGTGGCGATTCGTCGCGCCGCAAGGCGGGATGCGGGTGCGTGTCGAGGACGAGGACCTCGATTATCTGCACGACGGCGAGGGGTGGAGAAAAGGCGCATTGCGGCCCGAAGGACTTTTTATTTCGGATGTCCGGATCGTGGGCGCGCGGGAGGCGGCGATATCGCCGCCCTCCGGGGGGACGGTTGTGGATAGCGAGGCGCGCGCCACAATCTTAGCCATTCTAAATGCCTTGGAAAACCACGGGTTGATCGAAGAAACCGAATAGAGCGTTAAGTAAATTCGGGAAAAAACTGAGGCAATTTGGCAACATAAATGCAAATTGCACCCTTGCATGGAAACTTTCCAGCCATTAGATGGTTTCCGCAGTCCATCGTGACACTTTTGAAAGGGGAATACTATGCGGAAGCTCGCCCTCGCAGCGGCACTTGCCTCCACGGCGTTGGCCACGCCGGCCCTCGCCCGCGACAATGCGTGGTATATCGGCGTCGACGGCGGCGCCGTGATTGTCGAAGATTATGATTTCGATGTGGATGGCGTATCGGACGCCGCATCTGCGGAAAGCAAGGTCGGCTATGATGTCGGCGGCGAAATCGGTTATGATTTCGGCCCGTTCCGTGCGGAAGCGGAAACCAGCTATCGTCGCGCCAACCTCAAGGACGTTGTCGATGATACCGGCGCCTTTGTTACCAGAGGCAACAATACGACAGCTCTGAGCTTCATGCTCAACGGCCTGTTGGACTTTGGTCCCGATGACGGCCTGCAGGGCTTTGTCGGCGGCGGCGCCGGTGTGGCGCGCGTCCGTCAGAACATTGAAGGCGTGGTTTACGACACCGACACGGGCTTTGCCTGGCAGGCTCTGGCCGGTATCCGGTTCCCGCTCTCCAGCAACGTCGATGCCGGTCTGAAGTATCGCTTCTTCAATGCGGACAATGTCGATGTTGTCGGCTTTGGCGGCGAAGAGATCGAAACCCGGTTCCGGTCGCACAGCCTGCTCGCGAACCTGACCTACAATTTCGGCGCTGCGCCGGAAGCTGCACCTCCGCCGCCTCCTCCGCCTCCGCCTCCGCCGCCTCCGCCCCCGCCGCCTCCGGCGCCGGCAGCGGTGTGCACGCCTGGACCGTACATCGTCTTCTTTGAATGGGATCAGTCGGACATCACGCCCGACGCCGCGACCATTCTGGACAATGCGGTTACGGCCTATGCCGATTGCGGGAACGCGAACGTCATGCTGGCGGGTCACGCGGACAAGTCGGGTTCGGCGTCCTACAACGTCGGTCTGTCGCAGCGTCGTGCGGACTCGGTTCGTGCTTACCTGACCTCGAAGGGTATTCCTGACGGCGTCATCAGCACGGAAGCCTTCGGTGAAAGCGCACCGCGCGTTGAAACCGCCGACGGCGTCCGCGAACTGCAGAACCGTCGCGTGGAAATCACCTACGGTCCGGGTTCGGGCATGTAATTTTGGCCTTTGGCTGAAAGAACGGATGAGGGGTCGGCCTTTGGGCCGGCCCCTTTTTCTTTTTTCGTGATGCTGGCGGTTGGTTCTTGTTCGGTGCGATAGGACAAGGTTTGTTATGATTGGTTTTGGGTCGTGGCTGACATCGGCTCCTCCCCGGCACGGGGAGGGGGACCACCCGCAGGGTGGTGGAGGGGGCTATCCTCTTGGCGCAGCACCGTGGGGCGAACCCCCTCCACCACGCCGCTTCGCGTCGCGGTCCCCCTCCCCGTGCCGGGGAGGATAACGTTCGCTCATCCACCCAACCACTTCTGTCCGAACCCTGATATGACATTCCCCCTGGTCAGAAGGATAGACGCATGATCAAATTTATAGTCCCATGCTTGATGGCTTGCCCGTTGATGCTCGGCGCGTGCGCCAACATGTCGGATGGACCTGATGCGGTCAGCGATGCCGCGCCCCAGTCCGCGACGGCCGCGCTAGTGGCTTCAGACGGCTCTCCCCGCGGCATCGCGCGGGCGGTGGCCAGCAGCGACGGTCTTCGGATCACGATCGAGGGCGAAAATCTTTCCCCCGGATCGCACGGCGCGCATGTCCATATGACCGGCGCATGCACCCCTCCCGATTTTGCCAGCGCGGGCGGCCATTGGAATCCCACCGGACGGCAGCATGGCAGGAATAATCCGCAGGGCATGCACCTAGGCGACCTGCCCAACCTGATGATCGGTACCGATGGCCGGGGCATGAGTGAAATCACGGTGCCGGGCGCGCAGATCACGGGCGACGCAAATGCCCTGCTGGATCAGGATGGAGCGGCGCTGGTCATTCATGCCGGGCCAGACGATATGGTGACGGATCCTTCGGGAAACAGCGGCGGGCGCATCGCCTGCGGCGTGTTCGCGGCGAGCTGACGCGGCCGGAGGGAATGATGGACCGCAGCATATTGTTCGTGTGTCTGGGCAATATCTGCCGGTCTCCGCTGGCTGAAGCCGCCATGCGGCAAGCGATGGCGGAGCGCGGGATCAACATGGGCGTTGATTCAGCCGGAACGGGCGATTGGCATGTGGGAAAGCCGCCTGATCGCAGGGCGCAGACGGTCGCGCGGCTCCATGGCGCGGATATCAGTGGCTATCGCGGCAGGCAGGTGGCGGCCGAAGACTTCCTGCGGTTCACTCATATAGTGGCGATGGACGCGGATAATCTTGCCGACCTGCAGGCAATGAGCCCGCCCGGCGCGACGGCACGCCTGTCTTTGCTGCTCGATCATGTAGAGGGCCGGGCAGGCGAGAGCGTTGCCGATCCCTATTTTGGCGGCGACGAAGGATTCGCGGCCACATGGGCCGACGTGACGGCCGGGGTGGCGGCACTGCTCGCGGCGTGGGAGCGAGGGTGCGACTATTGATTCAGGCTGTAGCGTTCCACAATATGGTAGACGGCGCCCTCTCGTCCGAGTTCGCTTTCGAACAGCCCGAATTGCCCGATGGTGAAGGGGGCGCTGGAAAGTCCGGCGTTCAGTGACAGAAAATCGTCGGGAGGACCGGATGACCGGTTGAGGCGCGCCAGTGTGATGTGGGGCAGGTAGGCGCGCTGGTCCGGCGGAACCCCGACGGCAAGGCAGGCCCGGTCCACCTTGTTATGCAGCGCCCGTAACGCATCGTGAGGCGCAACGCCCGCCCAAAGCGCATCGACCCTGCCGCGCCGTTCGAACATGCCGACGGAATTCAGCGTCAGATCGATTGGCGGGCCGCTGACGGAGCCGAGGGCGGCGGCGATGTCCTCGGCCCGGTGCCGGTCGACCTCTCCGATAAAGCGGAGTGTGAGGTGCATTTGGGCGTCATTTTGCCACCGCGCCCCTTCAATGCCTCCCATGATGGCGCGGAGTTTTTCCCGGATGGCCGCAGGCGGGCGGATGGCGACAAACAGGCGGTGCATAGGGATAATTAACCCAAGTGCTGGAATAAATCGACCGGCGTTGGTCCGGTTTTCCTTGAATCCGGCAAGCGATCCTACGATATTGTGGTCAAGTCGGCGATGGTGCCGGACAAAAATGGAGTGGTTTTCGATGGCTAACTGGTCTGACCCCCGGACGACAGCTACGGGTTTCGGCGCAACCGCCGCAACGCGGGCGGCCGAATTCGATGCCGGGCTGCGGTCCTACATGCTTTCGGTTTACAATTATATGGCGAGCGGCGTTCTGCTGACCGGCATTGTCGCGATGCTGTTCGCGCAAAGCGGCATGGCTGCCCAGATTTTGGGTGGGCCGGGCCTGATGAAATATGTCATCATGTTCGCGCCGCTGGCATTCGTGATGGTGCTGAGCTTTGGCATCAACCGGCTTTCGACCGGTACTGCGCAGCTGCTGTTCTGGGCCTTTGCAACGGTAATGGGCCTCAGCATGGCGTCGATCTTCCTGGTCTTCACCGGGACCTCGATCGCGCAGACCTTCTTTGCGACGGCGGCGGCATTCGCCGGCCTTAGCCTCTTTGGCTATACGACCAAGAAGGATCTGTCGGGTCTCGGCACCTTCCTGATCATGGGCGTCGTCGGCCTGCTGGTGGCGATGGTTATCAACATCTTCCTGCAGTCGACGGTGATGCAGCTGGCGATCAGCGCGATCGGCGTGCTGATCTTCGCTGGCTTGACCGCTTATGACACGCAGAAGATCAAGAGCATGTACGCCTATGTCGCGGGTACCGACATGATGGGCAAGACAGTGATCATGGGGGCGCTCAGCCTCTATCTGGACTTCGTCAACATGTTCACCTTCCTCCTGCAGTTCATGGGCAGCCGCGAATAAGCAGAGGTTTGGACGAAAACAGAAGGCCCGGTGCTGAAAGGCGCCGGGCTTTTTTGTTGGGTGGGGGCTGATCTTTATCACTGCGTCACCCCGGCGAAGGCCGGGGTCTCTCGCATCTTGGCTGCACGCTACTGAGAGAGATTCCGGCTTTCGCCGGAATGACGCAGGTTGAAATGCCACTTCATCGAAACACCCATTGCCGGTTGAGCGCGAACACGGCGAAGGGGGTCACGAACAGCATGAAGGGGATCGGAACCCAGGTCGGCAGTCTGAGCCAGACAACGAAGATCTGCACCCAGAGCGCGTTGAGGCCGAGGCTGACCAGCGATACCAGAACGAAGCGGACGCCCCGCTGACCCGATTTGTCGCGCGTGCCATGGCCACGGAAGGTGAAGGCGCTGTGGAGAAAAAAGCCGAGCGCCACCGCGAAAAGATAGGCGATGCCGTTGGCGAGTTGCGGATGAAGCGACACAGGCGTCGCCAATAGCCAATAGACCAGCGCCTGCAACAGGGTGACGATCAGCCCCGCCGCGACATAGCGCGCCATTTGCGTCAGCAGTATGCGCATTTCCGGTTCCATGGCGGCAATTCTGTCGAGCTTCTTCATCGCTTTTTCCCGTTGCGCTTTATGTTCCGGGCAGTAATGCCGGACTTCCATGTTGGAAAGCGGTGCGCTGAAGAATTCGTCCGGCCGGTTCGGCCTTCGGTTAGCCACCCGGCTTGCCGCGTGGGCGCATGTGCATTGGAAGGCGTTGACCGTCCTTGCCTGGATCGGCCTGTGCGCATGGTTCCTGATCGAACGGTGGGGCGCTGTCCATTGGCTGGCGCTTAATGATACCGACGACAATATCCGCTTCGTGCAGGTGAAGGACTGGCTTGCAGGGCAGGGCTGGTATGACTTGCGCCAGTATCGGCTCAATCCGCCTGAAGGCGCGGATATTCACTGGTCGCGCATCGTTGACCTGCCGATCGCGGCGCTGATGCTGTTCTTTGGCGCGTTCATGGAGGTGGGGCAGGCCGACCGTCTGGCGGCGGGGATCGCGCCGCTGCTGCCGCTTTTGCTGGTCATGCTTGCGCTTGGCTTCGTGATGCGACGGCTGGTCGGCGGGAATAGCTGGATCATTGCGATCTTCGCGCCGCTGTCCGCCGCCATGGCCCTCTCCATGTTCATGCCGATGCGCATCGATCATCATGGCTGGCAGCTTGCCCTGACATTGATTGCCTTGGCGGGCCTCGCCGATCACCGGCCGATGAGGGGTGGGCTGGTTGCCGGAATCGCCAGTGCCGTGTCGGTCTCGATCGGCATGGAAATGATCATTTATCTGGCCGCGACCGGGGGCGTCATCGCGCTGCGGTGGGTGGCCGATGCCGGGCAGGTGCGGCGCATGCAGGCTTATGGACTGGGTCTGTCCGGCGGGGTCGCCATTGGGTTCCTGCTGTTCGCGAGCTACGCCAATCGCGCGCCGGTATGCGACGCGCTGTCGCCGGTGTGGCTTTCCATCCTGTCGGCGGCGGGCGCGGGCATGGTGCTGTTGTCGATCCTGCCGCTCACCAGTTGGCGCATGCGGATGGGCGCGGGCGTTGCAGTCGCCGGAGTGCTCGCCGCCGGGGCCTGGCTGGTCTGGCCGCAATGCCTGACCAGCGCCTATCAGATTTCTCCCGAGCTCGACCGGCTGTGGCTGGACAATATTCGCGAGGCAAAGCCGATCTACCGGCAGGCGGACTCGCTGGTGCGGCCGCTGCTGGCCCTGCCGATCCCCGGCATCGCCACGGCGATAGCGGCATGCATCATATACCGCCGCGAACCGGGCCGCTTCTGGCCGTGGCTGACGGTGGCTTTGCTATCGGCCTTTTCCTTCATGCTCCTCTTCTGGCAAACGCGGGCGGGGCCGGCAGCGCAGTTGCTCGCTATTCCGGGTGTTGCGGCCTTCGCCTATGTCGCGCTTCGAGCCCTGTTCTTCGGCAAGGGTTGGAAGCTGCGGGCCGCAGCACTCGCGGGCGTGGCCCTAATCGCCGGGGTTTTCGGCGCTTATGAGCTAAGCCCCAGCTTCTTCAAGGACGCCAATCCGGGCGCGCGTCGCACGGTTGTTCGCAGCGCCAGCGCCAAGTGCCGAACGCTCCCTGCGCTGCAGGCGCTGGATCAGCTTCCTCCCGCGACGATCTTCACCATGGTTGACCTGGGACCCAGGATATTGGCGGTGACGCACCATAGCGCCATTGCCGGACCCTATCACCGCAATGAGCGGGCCATTCTCGACATCCATCATGCGTTTGACGGGACGGCTGAGCGGTTCCGTAGCATCGCGAGGCGTCATGGGGCGGACTATCTGCTTATCTGCCCCAATTTTCCGGAAGGAACCGTCTATCAGGCGCGGAGTCCCAAGGGCTTCTATGCGCGGATCGTAAAGGGGAAGGTGCCGTCCTGGCTGGAGCGGGTGGAACTGGAAAAGGACCTGCCGTACCGATTGTATCGGATCGGATGAGGCGGCGCGTAGTGAGTCATTTCTGCCCTTCTCCCTTGACGGGATCGTTGCGAAATTCCTTTTTGCCGTCATCCCCGCGCAGGCGGGGATCCATCTCCTGAGCCAACTGCTTGATGCAATGATCCCTTGACTGGAGAAGGATACGAAGCCTGTCTCAGCAGGATAGTCCTGGATGCCCCGCGAGGATTCGAACCTCGATTAGCGGAGTCAGAGTCCGCTGTCTTACCTTTAGACGACGGGGCATCGGGGCGCTGCTGGCGGGCCAGTCTTGCGCTGGTTGAGGCCGGGCAAATAGTATCCGCCGGGCGGGCTGTCAATGGCGTAGAAGGCCGGTCGGCATCAATTTGGCCGGGGTTTCAGCGGCCATTATTGGCGATGATGTCCACCGCCGTCCCGCCGCCCTCATGCTTGGCGAAAGTGATGAAGTAGGCGCCCTCATCTTTCTGCCGGACGCCGCCGAGCACATGTTCCCCTGCCATCAACTGGTGCTCCGCGTCGAAGCCGGAGCGAAGCGCCTTGGTGTAATAGAAATCGATGACATTCTGCATCGGCTGATTGGTGACGAAACTGACGGCGCGCAGATTACAATGGTCGCTCTCCGCGCCGGCCGCCTCCATCAGCTTCGCCTTGGGATAGACGGGGAATTCCGCCGGAAGACGATTGGCCCAGGCCATGCCATATTGCAGATTGGCCTCGCAGCCGCCCTTGCGCCCCGTCCGTTGGTCCTGCTGCCGCGCCATCGCGCCCAGCGTTACCGGCTTTTCGGCTTCGCAACCTTTGCAGGGCGGCGCCTCAACGGCCTTGGGCGCGCGAAACAGCTTGCCGCCGACAGGCGCATCATATTGCGTCGCGACGACTTCCGGCGGCAGCGCGCCGGTGCCGGGCCGGTCGGCCGGCCGCACGGCATTGGCGTTGGAACGGCTCGCCAGTTCGGGATCGACGATGATTTGATCCTCCAGCGCGCCGCGCAGGGCCGGATCGCTGACATTGCCAAGGCTTTCGTCCAGGGACGACAGGTTCTGGTCGGCATCATCGTCCCGCCCGCAGGCCGAAAGCGCGAGCGGCAAGGCCATAGCGGCCGCAGCCAGGGTGAATAGCTTGTTGGCAATCATGCCGGCATACTCCTTCAGTCAGGGCCGATGGCATGCCATATTTGGGTTAAATTTCGGTTAGGAATCAATCGGAAGGCTAAGGCGAGCAACCGGTCGCACCGGCGCAACCCCACAAAAGTCTTGCCGGAATGAGCGGATCGGCGCATTTTGCGCCCCATGCTCAGCATATTGGCGTCCATCGTCGGCATAATTGCCCTGATCCTGATGATCCCCACGATCATTCCGTTTCTGGGATGGGCGAACTGGCTGATTGTGCCGATTGCCCTGCTCGGCGCGGTTATCGGATCCTTCTCCTCCAGCAATTTCGGCCGCAATTTCTGCCTCGTCGTGGCCGCCCTCGGCATCCTCCGTCTCATCATCGGCGGCGGCATCATCTGAACCCCTGTCAAGCGCTTGCACTGCCCGCTTGAACCCGCCATTCACCGTTTCTGATTTGTCCGGCCGGACAGATATATTCGCAGGATCTGCATGCGCCCCTCCGCCTCAGTTACTTCAGCGACTCCTTCCAGCCCGGTCGAGGATCGCCGCATCGGCATTGCCGCAGGTGCGGGCGCTTACTTGCTGTGGGGATTTCTTCCGCTGTATTTCCGGCTCATCGATCATGTCAGTGCTCTGGAAGTCGTGGCCAACCGTATCCTATGGTCACTGCTCCTGCTGATCGCCGTCCTGGCCGTGCGCGGCATGCTGGGGGATATGGTACGCCTGATGCAAAAGCCGCGGATGGTTCTGGCGCTGACGGCAACCGCCGCACTGATCGCCGTCAACTGGCTTGGTTATATCTGGGCCGTCAACAATGGCCATGTCGTCGCCGCCAGCCTTGGCTATTTCCTCAATCCGCTCGTCAATGTGCTGCTTGGGTCGGTTGTGCTGAAGGAACGGCTGAGGCCGTATCAATGGCTTGCGGTCGGGCTGGCGGCCACCGGAGTGGCGGTGCTCGCCGCCTCGGCTCTCGACACGCTCTGGCTCAGCTTGGCCCTTGCTTTGTCATTCGGCTTTTACGGTCTCATTCGCAAAATCGTGTCCGTTTCTGCCCAGC
>CBHCMH010000036.1:0-9830 GCA_965974445.1 uncultured Rhizorhapis sp. | reverse complement strand
CGAGGCGGGGCACCGGGACACCTTCCGCCAGCAGCCCTTCCATCCCTACACGGAAATGTTGATTGCCTCTGTCCCGGAACTGCGGGAGGGCTGGCTGGAGCAAACGGAAGTGGGAGGCCCCTTGCCGGCTGTGGACACCCCGGCCGGGAATATCGACCTGTGCCCATTCCTGCCTCGCTGCGCCCTGCGGATCGACGGGGTTTGCAACCGCTCCACGCCCCCGCGCGTGCGTTTGGCGAGCGGCAATGAGATACTCTGCCACTTGAATGAAGCGGATTTGCTGCGTTTGCATTTCGCGGAGGCGGCTGTCCAATGAACCGTTTTTCACGTCTGTGCGCGCGATATTCTTCTGAAATTACGGTGAAGGCAGCACCCTATGCTTTGCACAAACTCTTAACCTCGATAACCGAGACCGAATTGGCCCCCGGGAAGGGTGCGGCAATTGGCGGGCAGGGTGCTAGGGAGCAATGATATGGCAATAGGGATCGACGCTGAAGTGAGGTTTCGGGCGATGACGCCCGACGATCTGCCAGCGGCCCATATGCTGTCTCGGGAACAGAAATGGCCCCATACCGTGGATGATTGGGCCTTTTTCCTGAAGGTCGGCGAAGGTCTTGTCGCCGAACGTGACGGCAATCTTGTCGGCACGACCATGGGCTGGCGCTTTGGCGACCGTGCCGCGACTGTCGGCATGGTGATCGTTTCCCCTGCCGAGCAGGGCCGGGGAATTGGCCGGGATTTGATGGGCATGATGCTCGACCGCATGGACGAGCGAACCGTGCTGCTGAACGCCACTCAAGAAGGCCTGTCGCTGTACCGCAAACTTGGTTTTGAACCGACGGGCGCCATCGTTCAACATCAGGGGACTGCCTCTTCCGTACCAATTCCCGAACTTCTGCCCAATGAGCGAGTCCGCCCCATGGGCGCGAACGATACGGCGTTGATCGGCCAACTGTACAGCCGCGCGACGGGAATGGACCGGACCGAACTTTCCTCGGCGCTGAGCAAGGGGGCAAAAGGCGTGGTGCTCGCCCGCAATGATCAACCGGTCGGCTTTGCATTGTTCCGGCGCTTTGGCCTCGGCTATGTCATCGGCCCGACAGTCGCGCCCGATGTCAATGGCGCAAAGGCGTTGATCTCGCATTGGCTTGGTTCCAAAGCCGGCAAATTCTGCCGCCTCGACGTGCCGGAGGACAGCGGCCTGTCCCCATGGCTCGACGATCTGGGGCTGCCCGGCGTCGGCCGCGTGACGGGAATGGCGCGCGGCCCCATTTTGTCCCCGGACGCAGACGTCCATATTTTTTCACTCGCAAGTCAGGCACTCGGATAATGGTTATTGCTCTTTCAGATCCGACTCTATTTTCAGAACAGGCGTGGATAGCCGGGGAATGGCGGGGGGCGTCCTCGGGCGCCACGCTTGACGTCGAAAATCCAGCTACCGGAGCCGCATTGGGAACCATTCCTGATTGTGGCGAAGCGGATACGCTGGCCGCAATCGCGGCAGCCGAAAACGCCTATCCGGCCTGGCGGGCGAAGACAGCGGGCCATCGGGCCGCATTGCTTGAGCGCTGGCATGCGCTGGTGCTCGAAAATGTCGCGGATCTCGCGCGCATCATGACCGCCGAACAGGGCAAGCCGCTTGCCGAAGCGGAGGGCGAAATTCGCTATGCCGCCACCTTCATCAAATGGTTCGCCGAGGAAGGACGCCGCGTCGGTGGCCACGGCGTGCCCGCGCCCGAAGAAAATCGCCGAATTCTGGTGATGAAGGAACCAGTGGGCGTATCCGCGGCGATTACCCCATGGAACTTCCCGTCCGCCATGATCACGCGCAAATGCGCGCCAGCGCTCGCCGCCGGATGCCCGGTTGTCGTGAAGCCGTCCGAACTCACTCCCTATAGCGCTTTGGCCCTGGGGAAACTGGCGGAGCGCGCCGGCTTCCCGGCCGGAGTCTTCAACATAGTGACGGGTATGCCGCAGGCGATCGGCGGCGCGCTGACGGCCAGCCCGGTCGTTCGGAAGCTGTCCTTCACGGGATCGACCCGTGTCGGCGCGCTGCTGATGCGGCAAAGCGCCGACACGATCAAGCGGCTGAGCCTGGAACTTGGCGGCAATGCGCCATTGATCGTCTTCGACGACGCGGACATCGACCTCGCCATTGCCAGCACCATGGCCAGCAAGTTCCGCAACGCGGGGCAGACATGCGTCTGCGCGAACCGCATTCTGGTTCAGGACGGCATTCACGACCTGTTTACAGCCAGACTGGCGCAGGCCGTCAGTCAGTTCCACGTGGCGCCCGGCGACAGCCCCGGCGCCACCATCGGGCCGCTTATCAATGCGGCCGCCGTGGACAAGGTACGCGAGCATGTCGATGATGCCCTTGCGCATGGCGCGACAACCTATGCCGCTGCCGAAAATACGCAAAAGAGCGGTCATTTCGCGACCCCGGTCATCCTGACCGGCGCGAAGCGCGACATGCGTCTGGCTTCGGAAGAAACATTCGGCCCGGTCGCGCCAATCTTTCGCTTCAAGCATGAGGACGAAGCGATCGAACTGGCCAATGACACTCCCTTTGGTCTGGCGAGCTATTTCTACACCGACAATCTTCACCGCGCCTTTCGCGTGGCGGAGCGGTTGGAAGCCGGCATGATCGCGCTCAACACCGGATCGATCGCAATGGAAATGGCGCCGTTCGGGGGCGTCAAGCAATCCGGCCTTGGCCGCGAAGGCGGTACTGTCGGTATCGAGGAATATCTGGAGACCAAGGCCTTCCACATCGGCGGCCTGAAACTCTGAGCGGTGCCTGCGGCGGCTCAGCCAGGCCGCCGCAGGCGTCGCGCCCCGGTTTTGAACAAATTAACATCCCTCCGGAATATGAGGGCGAGCCAGGATATGTAATGACCCTTGCGCCAGACAGCCGCCATTACACCATCTCCGTCATTCCCGGCGACGGTATCGGCCCGGAAGTCATGGCGGAGGGCGTCCGCGTGCTGGAACGCGCCGCCAGTCTCTATGGCTTTTCCATCGAGCAGCAATGGCACGACTTTGCCTGCTGCGACTATTATGCCCGCCACGGCGTAATGATGCCGGACGATTGGAAAGCGCGGATCGGCACGCCCGACGCGCTGTTCTTCGGCGCGGTCGGCTGGCCCGATACGGTCCCCGACCACATCTCGCTCTGGGGGTCGCTGATTCAGTTCCGGCGGGAATATGATCAATATATCAACCTTCGTCCCGCGCGCCTGATGCCGGGTGTCCCTTCCCCGCTCGCCAATCGCGGGCCGGGTAGCATCGACATGTGGATCGTGCGTGAGAATACCGAGGGAGAATATAGCTCCGTCGGCGGCCGGATGTTCCCCGGCACCGATCGCGAAGTTGTCATTCAGGACACGGTGATGACCCGTACCGGCGTCGATCGAGTGCTCCGCTATGCCTTTGAACTGGCGAAGAGCCGGGGGGCAAAACATCTGACCTCGGCCACCAAGTCCAACGGCATCGCCATCACCATGCCCTACTGGGACGAACGCGTGGAGGAAATGGCGAAACATTATCCCGAGGTGCGCTGGGACAAATATCATATCGACATATTGGCCGCGCAGTTCGTGATGAATCCCGACCGCTTCGATGTCGTGGTGGCGTCCAATCTCTTCGGCGACATTCTGTCGGATCTGGGACCAGCCTGCACGGGAACGATCGGCGTCGCCCCATCGGCAAACATCAATCCCGAACGGACCGGACCGTCCCTGTTCGAACCGGTGCATGGTTCGGCGCCGGATATCGCCGGCAAGGGCATAGCCAATCCCATCGGGCAGATCTGGTCGGCCGCGATGATGCTCGATCATTTGGGCGAATCGGAAGCTGCGGCCGCCATCATGAAGGCGATCGAAACGGTGCTGGCCGAGCCTTCCCTGCGCACGGCGGACCTGAAGGGTGCCGCCAATACCAAGCAATGCGGCAAGGCTGTCGCCGAGCATCTGGCCTGACAAGCTTCGCGGACGGCATAATATGCCGTCGCTAGCGGAAAAAAATGGCCACTCACGATCCAACCCGATCGAAGACGGCCATTCCGTCCGCCACAACGTCGTAAACTTGCTACAATAATCACCTGTCCATCATTTCAGTGGCGAGCGAGCGAACCATGCACAACACCAATCGGTCCATACTGGACATCGACCGCGATCACCTGATCCATCCTGTCACCTCCTTTCGCGCGCTTGAGGCGCGCGGCGCCACTCTGCTGCGCAGCGCCAAGGGGATGTGGGTGACCGATATCGACGGCAACGAGGTGCTGGACGCGTTCGCTGGCCTGTGGTGCGTCAATGTCGGCTATGGTCATGAAAGCATCGTCGAGGTCGCGGCCGAGCAGATGCGCCGCTTGCCCTACGCCACCGGCTATTTTCATTTCGGCAGCGAGCCTGCAGTCCAGTTGGCCGAAAAGCTGGTGGAACTCAGTCCGGACGGACTGGACCATGTGTATTTCACCCTTGGCGGATCGGACGCGGTGGACTCCGCCATCCGTTACATCGTGCACTATTTCAACGCTATCGGCCGTCCGGAAAAGAAGCAGTTCATCGCGCTTGAACGCGGCTATCACGGCTCGACCACCACAGGGGCTGGCTTGACCGGACTAGCCAATTTCCACCGCTTTTTCGATGTCCCGCACAAGTGGCAGCACCATATCCCGTCGCCTTACCCCTACCGGAGCGCCGGGGGCGATGCGGCTACGATCATTGCACGTTCGGTCGCCGCCCTGCGCGATAAGGTGGCGGAAATCGGCGCGGACAAGGTTGCCGCATTCTTCTGCGAGCCCATTCAGGGTTCCGGGGGCGTGATCGTGCCGCCGGCGGGCTGGCTGAAGGCCATGCGCGACACCTGTAGCGAACTGGACATCCTGTTTGTCGCGGATGAAGTCATCACCGGCTTTGGCCGCACCGGTCCGATGTTCGCCTGCGAACAGGAGGGCGTATCGCCCGATCTGATGACGGTCGCCAAGGGGCTCACCGCCGGATACGCCCCGATGGGCGCGGTGCTCATGTCGGACAAGGTTTATCAGGGCATCGCCGATGGCGGGGCGCCCGACCTGCCCATCGGGCATGGAGTTACCTATTCCGGCCATCCCGTCAGCGCCGCCGTTGGGCTGGAGGTCCTCCGTCTCTATACAGAGGGCGGAATCCTTGCGAACGGCCAGGCCGTCGTCGCCCGTTTTTCGGCCGGCATGGACATGCTCGCCGATCATCCGATGGTGGGCGAAACGCGCGGACGCGGGTTGCTCGGCGCGATCGAACTGGTCACGGACAAGACGAGCAAGAACCGCTTCGATCCGGCGCTCCGCCTGCCCGACCGGCTGTTCGCGCAGGGTTACGCCAATGGCGTCATCTTCCGCGCGTTTGCCGACAATATAATCGGGCTTGCACCGGCCCTATGCTGCAGCGATGATGAAATGGACATGATCTTCGGCCGCATCCGCCGGACACTCGACGATCTGCTCGAAATGCCGGATATCCGGGCTGCAATGACCTGAGAGGAGGGGGAGATGATGACAGGCCCGAAACTGGACCGGATCGATCTCAAGATCCTAGCGCAATTGCAGAAGACGGGGCGGATCACCAATGTCGAACTGGCCGAGGCTGTTTGCCTGTCGCCCAGTCCGTGCCTCACGCGCGTAAAGCGGCTGGAGAAAGCCGGTTACATCACCGGCTATGGCGCGCAGCTCAACCTCCACAAGCTGGGCGAGTTTTTGACCGTCTTCACCGAGGTGACCCTTACCGAGCATCGCAGCGGGGATTTCTCCCGGTTTGAAACCCGCATCCGCAAGCTGGACGAAATCGTCGAATGCCATCTGGTCAGCGGCGGTTACGACTATCTTCTGAAATTCATAACGCGCGGCGTCGCTCATTATCAAAGCATTATCGAAGACATGCTGGAGGGTGACTACGGCATCGAAAAATATTTCAGCTATGTTGTCATCAAGTCTCCCTTCATCAAGCATCACTACCCCATTCAGCACCTGTTCGGAGAGCAGAAGGACTAGAGCGTCGCGCGGAAAGGCGGAAACCCGTTAACCGCCGAAAAGGAAACACCATGGCTGACACGACCGACATCGCCGATCTTCTGGAACCGCTGATTGCCTTTCGGCGGGACGTTCATGCCCACCCCGAGCTTGGATTTGCCGAGCACCGGACCGCAGCACAGATTGCGGGCGCGCTGCGCGCAATCGGGCTGGAGGTGCATGAAAGCATCGGCGGCACCGGCCTGGTCGGTGTTCTAAAGGCAGGCTCCTCCGCACGGACCATCGGCCTGCGCGCCGACATGGACGCATTGCCCATCCATGAGCAGACGGCGCTCCCCTATGCCAGCACCAATCCGGGTGTTTTCCACGGCTGCGGCCATGACGGCCATGTGGCGATGCTGCTGGGCGCGGCGCAGCATCTGGCGCGCACCCGCAATTTCGACGGCACGGTCCATTTCATATTCCAACCCGCCGAGGAAGGCCTGGGCGGCGCGCGGGCGATGGTGCAGGATGGCCTGTTCGAACGCTTCCCTTGCGACCGCGTGTTCGCCATGCACAACTGGCCCGACCTGCCGGCGGGAGTCATTGCGACGCGTCCCGGCCCGATCATGGGCGCGGCCGACAAATTTACCATCGTGCTGGAGGGACGCGGCGGTCACGCGGCCATCCCCCACAACACGCCTGATGCTATTCTGGCGATGAGCAGCCTGGTCACCCAACTCAATACCATCGTGGCGCGCCGGATCGCGCCCACCGCGTCGGCGGTTCTGTCGGTCACGCTGATTGAAGGCGGCCACTCCCATAACGTCATTCCCGCCACGGTCCGCATCGTCGGCACGGTCCGCACATTCGACCCGGACGTTCAGGATATAATCGAAAATGCAATCCGGCAGATCGCGGAAGGCGTAGCCATCGCCAACGGCGTGAGCGCGGATGTCGACTATGACCGCTATTATCCCGCAACGATCAACGATGCCGAAGCCGCTTCGGAAGCTCTGGCCATCGCTGGCACAGTTGCCGATGCCCAGCTCGCGCCTGAACCGGCATTCACGTCCGAAGATTTTGCCTTCATGCTGCAGGCGTGCAAGGGCGCCTATATCTGGCTCGGCCAGAAGCAAGACGATCACAATGTGCCGCTGCACCACCCGCAATATGACTTCAACGACGGCGTACTCGCGACCGGCATCCGGCTTCACGTCGCACTGGCGGAGACCCTTCTGCCGGCTTGAAAACCCGGTAACGGAAACACTGACTTATGGGTCTATTGAGACCTTCTCCCTTGATGGGAGAAGGATACGAAGCCTTGGCCCGGCGTAGTCGGGCTTAGGCGGAGTTGGAAGAGGGTGAGCGGGCCAGAGGCCTGCGCGATTGCCGTGCAATCGCTTCACCCCCACCCAACTTCGGCTAGGCACCCCGGCGAAGGCCGGGATCCCAAGCCTGCGTATCCCTCCCCCATCAAGGGGGAGGGTTTTTATGTCCGCTCACCACCCATATCAGCCATTTCAATGAAGCTGCCTATTACAGCGAGAACGACACCCCAACTATAAGGTCCGTCGCCCGCGTGTCCTCGCCTGCCGCCCGCGCGATATCGGCCGTACCGCCGAGCAGCCGCTCATGGGCAACACCCACATATACGCCGGCGGCTTCGGTCAGGCTGTAACGCAGGCGTGCCGAGGCTTCCGCGTCGGTTGCGCCCGATGCCAATGCATCGCGGGCAAAATCCTGCGCGGCCCAGTTAAGCTGGACGCGGGGCTCCAGGACGAGCGATGGCGCAAGATCCAGTGCGTAAATGGCCTTCAATTCTCCGAACAATCGGCCCTTGTCGGAAAGAAACAGATTGGCTTCGAACAGCAAGGAGTCGGTCAGGTCCGATTCAAAGCCAGCGACCGCATAGGTATCATGCGGATGCGGCTGAAAGTCATGCCGGATACCGGCCACAATCGTTGTGGAGGGGCTGACCGAACGCGCATAAAGCAGCTGCGAGACGATTTCATCGATCCGATTGCCGAGCTGCCCGCCCCCATCCAGCTTCAGGAGGATGCGATCCTGCTCATCGCCATAGGACCAGGCGCTTTCCCAAAGAAAGCTTTCCTCGTCCTTGCTGATCCGCACTTCCGCAAGATCGAACCCGCCTTCAAAACTGGCGCCTCCATTTTCCGCCGTCTGCGCCATCGCGCTTCCTCCAGCGCCGAAAGCCAGCACTATGGCAGCACAAGACGCCGTCAAGATGGAACGCATGCAAAGGCTCTCCCTAATTACTCGGGCAGCAGTCCATCGCTGGCCCCTCCGGCCAGTTTAGAGGGCACACTAAAGCAATTCCCCCCAAATAGGGCGAACAAATGCGGCATCTGTCCGCGATTTCAGAGCCTTGACGGTAGATTGTGCCGCAGGGTCAGGTCAGGCGATCAAAACCAGAAACGGACCCCTGCAACGAAGCTGGTTGCCGATACCGCCTCCCCATCCTCGCGGGCAAAGCGCGCGGTGTCGCCGGTCTTGCGCTCCCAATTCACGCCGGCATAGGGCGCGAATTCCGGCGCGAATTCATAGCGCAGCCGCAACCCCAATTCGAAATCGGAAAGCCCCGATCCGATGCCCAGCTCCGGCACATCCTGCGCCGCGAAGTTCAGCTCCGCACTCGGTTCCAGCACAAGCCGCTGGGTGATGCGCTGGTCATAGCTCGCTTCCACCCGCGCCAGCAGGTCGCCCTTGTCGGACAGGAACAGTGCGGCCCCCACTTCGAACCAATAGGGTGCAAGCCCCTCTATGCCGGCAACGGCATAGGTTCGCTGCGGCTCGGGCCGGACATCGTGGCGCACGCCCAGCTGCAGGTTGAACCAGGGATCGAGCGCCCTGCTGTACAAGGCCTGGAATTCGGCGCTTTCCAACGGCCCGCCGACTTCTCCCTCACCCTCTGTCTTGAAGGCGAAACGGTTGAGGTCGCCGCCATACCAGCCCTCCGCTTCCCAGGCATAACCGTCCGCGCCGTTCTGCCCGCGATATTCCAGTTGCTCGGCCATGATCATCCACGCGGGCATGCCGCCCGCTTCATAGCGCAGCAGCGCGCGCGCATTTTTCATGTCTTCCGGGTCGAAATAGCGCTCGGCCGGGTGATCGGCGGGTATCGGCGGCGGCGTGCCGGTCGGAGTGGCTGGAGCGGCGGAATGCCCGGCATGTCCGGCATCCGGGTCCTGTGCCTCTGGTGGCGCGGACATGTCATGCCCAGCATGCGGATCGGCGGCTTCGTCGGCAGACGGCATCTCATGATGGTCATGGGCCATCTGCGCGCCCGCCGGATTCGCGATCAGCAGAGCGGCGGCAAACGCAGGAACGACGGCCTTCATGCGCCCTCTCCCTGCCGGACGGTCACTCGGCGGAACATGCCCATGTGCATGTGCAGCAGCATATGACAATGGAACGCCCAATCGCCCAGCGCGTCGGCGGTCAGGTCGAACGCGACCTTGCCGCCGGGCAGGACATTGACGGTATGTTTGAGCGGATGATGCCCCGGCTCTCCCGTGACCAGCTCGAAAAAATGGCCATGGAGATGGATGGGGTGAGGCATCATCGTGTCGTTGATCAGGTTCACCCTCACCCGCTCATTATGGCGGAAGGGGAGCGGTTCGGCCCGATCGCTGAACTTCACGCCGTCGAAGGACCACATGTAACGCTCCATGTTGGCGGTCAGATGGATGTCGAGCGTGCGCGTCGCCGGACGGGTATCGGCATTGGGAACGCGTGAGCGCAGGTCCGCATAAGTCAGCACCCGGTGCGGGACATCTTCCAGGCCGGTTGGGCGGTCCGCCGTGCGATCGCCGGGCATGGG
>CBHCMH010000035.1:0-10055 GCA_965974445.1 uncultured Rhizorhapis sp. | reverse complement strand
GGTATCCGGCTTTTCTTCATCAAGGATGGTGCAACAGACGCGGGATCCCCGCCTTCGCGGGGATGACGATGAAAGGAAGGACGAGAGGAAGGAAGGACGATCAGCAGCAAATCCTCGCAATGCTCCAGCAAATCCTCCAGCCGGAGAATGCAGTCCCCCTTTTCCGCCCGCAGATTCCCGACCGTCAGCAACCGGGTCAGCCGCCCCCAGCCGAAACGCGTTTCGGGATAGGCGATGATATCCGGGGTGCCATCGGCAAAGACCAGCCGCGCGCCCACGGCCAGACGGAAATCCGTCTCCCCCGCCTCCCGCAGCGCCATATGCGCGCGCACCACGCCCGCGACGCTGTTGCGGTCTGCAATGCCGATCCCCGCCATCCCCAGTTCCATCGCCCGCGCGACCATGTCGGAAGGATGCGATGCCCCGCGCAGGAAGGAGTAATTGGTCGCGGCGGCCAGTTCGGCGAAACCGCTCATGACCCTCTCCCCCTTTCCAAGGGGGAGAGGGATGCGCAGACTTGGCGCTGCAAGCGCCTAGTCGGAGCTGGGTGAGGGGGATGCGCTGCCAGCGGCAGCGCGCGAAGCCTTTGGCTTCGCTCGACCCCTCTCCAACTATGCCTAGGCGGCAAAGCCGCCAAGGCTTCGTATCCTCTCCCCGGCCCGGGGAGAGGGATGATTTCAGTACTCACGCGAACACCCCATGCAGATACCAGCCGGGACTCGCCGCCTCGCTGCCATAAAGCCCGTGGCGGAAGATCCAGTAGCGGCGGCCATGGGCGTCTTCGACGCGGTAATAGTCGCGGGTGAGGCCGTCTTCCCGCCGCCACCATTCATGCGCGATCCGCTCCGGCCCCTCGAAGCGGCGGACCTCGTGAAAGTTGCGCCGCCAGCGGAAGCGGTGGGGCGGGCCGTCGGGCACCTCGGCCAGCACCTCGATCGGCTGGGGCGGGTCGAACAGGTGGAGCGGGCGCTGTGGCGGCTCGCCGGGGGCGGAGATGGGCCACTCCGCCGGCGGCTGACCTGCGGCATCGGCTGCGGGGAGCGCAAGCTGCGCCTGCTCGGGAATATGGCTGTCGCGCGGGCGGAAGCGTTTCAGGCGCGCGCGGCCAAGGCGGGTGCTGAGGCGATCGACCAGCGCCGCCACTTCCATCTCGCTGACGCTGCCGCCCTCCAGTTGCAACTGGGCAGGGGCCAGCGGCTCGGCGCGCGGCACGCAGAGCCGCACCAGATCGAAGCCGAAGCCGGGGTCGATCGGGTCGGAGAGGCTGTCAATCCGCTCCCGGAACAGCCGCATCATCGCTCCCGCCTCGCGCGTCGGCAGGCCCGTTTCGATCCGCAACCGCCGCGCCAGCCCGTCGGTGCGAAAGACGATCACCTCAAACCGCCGTCCGCCCGCCTTGCGTTCCTCAAGCTGCCGCCCGATGTCGCGCGCCAGTTCCTCCAGAACCTGAAGCACATAATCGGTCTTCGCCACCGGCTCGGCAAAGCGCCGTTCGGCCATCATCGGCGGCGGCGCGCGACGGGGGGCAAGCGGGCTTTCGGCCTCCCCCAGCAGCCGCCGGATCGCGGTGGCCGCATCCTCGCCGAAGCGCGCGGCGATGGCGGCCATCGGGCGGCTGGCGACATCGCCCACGGTCTTGAGGCCCGCGCGTTTCAGCGCCGTTTCGCTCTCCTCCTCCAGCCGCAGCGCCGCGATGGGCAAGCGCCGCACCGCCGCCGCCTCGTCCGCCGCTGGGGCGGTCTGGAACCGCGCCAGCGCTTGCGCGGCCTCGGGCGTGCCGGTGGCGGCATGGCGCAGCGTCATGCCGAGCCGCGCCATGCGCGCCTCGATGTCCTCGACAAGTCCCGCCTCGCCGCCGAAAAGATGCGCGCAGCCCGTAATATCAAGTACCAGCCCGTCGGGCGCATCCAGCGCCACGGTCGGCGTATAGCGGACGCAGCCCGCCTGCAGCCGCTCCAGCCAGTCCTGATCGGCGCGGGGGTCATGCTCTGACACCTGAAGGTCCGGCACCCGCGCCCGCGCGTCCGCCAGCATCAGCCCCGGCGCAAGGCCAAGCGCCAGCGCCGTCCGGTCCACCGCCATCAGCCGCATCGCGCCCCGAACCTTCTCGACAAGGGCGAGGGGTGCGTTCTTGCTTGCCGCGATTTCCGAGTCGTCAGATGTTGCCACCTGACTTGAAATCGCTCTAGGCCCTGCGGCGCAGCGGCCCGCTATCCGCAGCCGGTCGGTGGGAAGGAAGGGGAACCACAGCGCCAGATAGCGCCGGTTCCCGGAAGGCACATGCGTCACGGTTCCACTCCACGCGCCAGCGTATGCCGGCGGGGCCGGCGCGGCGGCGCAATAATTCGATGTCCAGCGCCACGGGGCCGGGTGCATTCGCCTCCAGCGCCCGCGCCGGCGCGGCCGCCACCTGCCAGCGCGTATCGGCGGCGCTCGGGCTGGCCTGCGCATCGATGCGCAGCAGCAGCAAAGTGACGCCCGATTTCTCCGCCGCCAGCGCCAGCCTCCGGCTCGCCGTCAGGTCGAGCACGCGGGGACTGCCCCAGCATTCGGCAATCACCACCCCCAGCCCCGCGCAGCGCGCCGCATCGGCCGCGCAGCGCAGCATGGCCACATCATCGGGCGCCAGCGCCAGCAGCACCGCATCGGGATCACCGCCCAGTTCCGCAAAGCCCGGCGCATGGAAGCACCCGCTCCGCCGTTCCGCGCCGTCGGTCCGCAGCCACAGCAGCGCCTTCCCCGGAACAAGCGCCCGGAGCGCCAGCATCGCCGCGAACCCCGCAGCGCTGGCGGCATCATCGGCGCTGGCGGCAAACAGCTCATGCAGCCGTCCATAGGCCAGCCCACCGCCCAACGCCGCGTCCAGCGGCCCATGACCGGTTGCGAACAACGCGCCCGCCGGGGCCTGCCGAAGTTCCATTCCGGCGATATGGCGGCGCAATGCCGCAAGCGTGGTGGCCGACTCGCCCATCTCAAATGTTCCTGGTATGTTCTAAATAACAGCAGAGTCAGGGGGGTTGTCAAGGCGGGGTTTGCGCGTTGAAGAATGCAAAAATGCCGTCCCATAAATGTGGCGTCACCCCGGCGAAAGCCGGGGTCTCCCAAATCTTGATTGTGCGCTACTGATGGAGATTCCGGCCCTTCGACAGGCTCAGGAGAGTCCTTTCGCCGGAATGACGCGCGTCGGACGGTAGCTTAATCCACCGCCGTCACCGGCAGCACCAGGCTGGCGCAAAGGCCGCCTTCCGGGCGATTGGACAGGCGCAATTCCCCGCCATGCTCCATCATGATCGCCCGCACCAGCGCCAGGCCCAGCCCGGCCCCGCCGGTGTCGCGGCTGCGCGATTCCTCGATACGGGTAAAGGGTTCCATCATGTCGGCCATGCGGTCCTCCGGCATACCCGGCCCGTCATCCTTGACGTCAATGCGCACTTCCCGTGTGTCCCCCACCAATTCGACATGCGCCCGATCGCCATATTTGACGGCATTTTCGATAAGGTTGCGTAGCGCCCGCTTCATCAGCTGGGGCTTGACCGACGCTACCGTCCGGGCAGTTTCGGCCATATCCGCCTGCACCCCCAGCTCCACGAAATCCTCGACCACGGCATCGGCGAGCGCGGCCAGATCGACCTTCTGCACCGGCTCCATGCTCCGCCCGGCGCGTGCCAGCGACAGGATGTCGTCCAGCATCCGGCTCATCTCAAGGATGGTTTCGCTCATGCGCGCGCGTTCGCCCTCATCCTCCACCGATTCGGCCCGCACCCGCAGCGACGCGAGCGGCGTGCGCAGGTCATGGCCGATCGCGCCGAGCATCCGGTCCTTTTCGGTCAGCATGGCCAGCAGCCGCGCCCGCATGGCATTGAACGCGGTGGTCAGGCGCCGCACGTCGCCCGGCCCCCGCTCCATCACCGGATCGGCCGCGCCCGTCGTCGCGAACTGCTCCGCCGAGCGTGTCAGATCGTCAAGCGGCCGCGCGATCCGTCGCCCGACCAGCAGCAGCGGTACCAGCACAATGACGTACAGAACCAGCGTCTGCCCGACCAGCCAGCCAAGAAAGCGGGGCGGATCGCGCGGAAGCCGGGTCTGAACCGTTACCCAGCGCCCCGATGCCAACTCGACCGACAAGTACAGCGCGTCACGCGGTGGCCGGAAACCATGCATGAAGCGGCCGCGCCCTTCACGCCAATCGCGGTCATGATGCGGCCTTTCCTGCTCCACCGCCCGGATGGAGCGAATCTCCAGCCCCGCATTTTCCAGCATGGTGCCTGCCCGCTGCTCGATGTCCGGCCGCCGCCGACCCGCAATGACAGGGGCGGCGGCCGACCAGCTGATCCGCTCCATGCGATCCAGGCTGCGGTCCCGCCCTTCAATGGCATCGACAATGCGCGCGGCGGCGGGTGCACTCGCGATCGCCAATAGTTGCCGCTCGCGCTCCCGGTAGAGAAATGCAAAATTCACCGCCTGCGCAACGAACAGGGCAATGGCGACAACCAGGATGATCTGCCCCGCGAGGCTGGATGGCAGCAGGCGCCGGACGGTCTTCATCACAGCTTCCGCACGTCGGCCGCCAGCGTATAGCCGCCGCCCCAGACCGTCTTGATGAAGCGCGGATTTTTGGGATCATCCTCGATCTTGCGGCGCAGGCGGCTGATCTGGTTGTCAATGGCCCGGTCAAAGGCATTTGCCTCCCGCCCTTGGGTAATATCCAGCAACTGGTCGCGGCTCAACACCTGGTTGGGCCGGGTGGCAAATGCCAGCATCAGATTATATTCCGCCGTGCTGAGCGGTACGGCTACGCCTTCCCGATCCACCAGTGTCCGTTCGCCGGTCTTCAACACCCAGCCGTCAAAGGCGTAATTTGTCCCGTCCGCATGCTGGCGCACCCCGCCGGCCGCCACCCGGCGAAAGATCGCCTTGATCCTGGCGACCAGTTCGCGCGGTGAAAAAGGCTTCAGCACATAATCGTCCGCGCCCATTTCCAGCCCGATGATCCGGTCCGTCTCCTCCGACTTCGCGGTCAAAAGGATGACGGGCAGGTCGCCGCTTTCGCGGATATGACGGCAGAGGCTGAGGCCATCCTCGCCCGGCATCATGATGTCGAGCACCACCAGATCGATCGCGCTCCCCGCGAGCCGGGTCCGCGCCTCCGCAGCGTCCGCCGCCGCCGTCACCCGGAAGCCGTTGCGGGACAGATATTGCGCCAACGGTTCTCGAATCGAGCGCTCGTCATCGACCAGCAGCACATGCGGTTTGTCATTCATGGCCAGGGCCTACCGCTAATTGGGGGTGAAGACAAAGGGGCTGAACCACCGAACGCGAGTAAGGGCGGAGGCATAACTGCCCCCGCCCCGCCGTCGAATCGATCCCAAGAAGGGATCGCTCCGAAAATCTCCGTCATTCCGGCGAAAGCCGGAATCTCTGTCAATCTGGCACTACCCAGAGGCGGGAGACCCCGGCCTGCGCCGGGGTGACGCGAATTAAGCAGCAATCCCCAAAGGCGGAAGGGATCAGTTCGCCGGCTTTGGAGAGCGCTTCATCATGCCGCGCGCGGCCTCGCGTTCGGCCTGGGTGACGGTGCCATCATTGTTGGCGTCTGCCTTTGCAAAGCGTTCCAGCGCCCTGGCCTGGAATTCCGCCTTGGTGAGGACGCCATCATTATTGGCATCGGCCTTGGCCATCCCATGGCCAAAACCGCCATGCCGCCAGCCCCGATGCCCGTCGCCCTGGGGCCCGTCACCATGCCGCATGCCACGATGTTTGCCGCGCATTTCCTTGCGGGCTGCATGAGCCGCTTGCATTTCGGCCTGGCTGATCTGGCCGTTACCGTCCGTGTCCATCGCCTTGAAATGCTGCTCGAAACGAGCCTTGCGCGCCGCATCGCGTTCTTCCTTCGTGATGCTGCCGTCATTGTTGCTGTCCAACTGGGCAAAGCGCTTGTCGAGCGCGGCGGTCAGTTCCGCCTTGGTCAGATTGCCGTCCTTGTTGGCGTCGGCATCGAAACGCATCGGTCCATGCCCAGCGGTGGCGGCGAGCGCAACGCTGCCCGCAATGAAGAAACCGCCAAGGGCGGAACCGGCTAACCATTTCTTTGTCATAGTGGAATCCTTGATCTCAAACAGGGGCGGCAAGTCCTAATCCTGCCATGCAAGGCTTATGGCCGCCTATTGTCCCGCAAATATGTCAGGCGGCCCGCCAAATTGTCGCAAAGTGTATCATTGGGGAAGACGCCGCGCTTCCGAATTGGTTCTGGATAGGTCCGGCGCTCTGCACGCACGGGCTGTCCGCCGGAAGGAACGATTTCTCGCCACCCGCCGTTTCTGCAGGGAGCGGTTCGGCAATGGACCGGCGGATGGGCAAAGCCTCAGGCCGCATCCGCATTCGGATAATAGAGGAGAATGATCATGCGCAAACTCATGCTGCCCGCAATGCTGCTGGCCACCGCGACGGTGCTTGGCGGCTGTCAATCCGACAATGACACGCTTCGCCGGGCGGGCGTCGGTGCGGGTGTGGGCGCGGCTGGCGGCGCTGTGGCGGGCGCGGTCATTCCAGGCGTAAGCGTCGGCGAAGGCGCCATTGCAGGCGCTGTCGCAGGCGGCGTCATTGGCGCGGTCACAGCGGACGGCAGGCGCTATTATTGGGACGACCGCGGCGATTGTTTCTACGTGAAGGACGACCGGCGGGTCTATGTGGAGCGCAAGCACTGCCGGGATTGAGCATGGCGGAGGAGCCGTTCCCGCTGTCGCCGTTCGAACATATGTAATGATTCTGACCATTCCGCCGGTTAATCAGGCGTGATTTACCTCGTATTTCAGGATTCGCCATGTTCGACCGCAGGCAGTTCACGTTCGGCCTCACAACCACGGCCTTTGCCGGTTTGGCGCTTAGCGCCTGCGCCGGGACTGGCACTGCGGCGCTGCCGAACCGGGGATATGGGGCGCTTGAGCCTGATCCCTCAGGGCTGCTCGATCTGCCGCGTGGCTTCAGCTACCGGGTCATTTCCGAGTTCGGCAGCTCCATGGACGACGGTTTCGTTGTTCCCGACCTGGCGGACGGCATGGGCTGTTTCGCCCTCGACCGCCACAGGGTGGCGCTGGTGCGCAACCATGAATTGAAGGCGAAGCAGATCGGGGCTGGGCCAGTCGGCGCGGGACGTTCGGCGGATCTTGCGGCCTATGATCGCAATGCCGACGGCGACGCGCTGCCCGGCGGCACCACGACAATCATCTATGATCTCCGTTCCCAGCGCGTGGAGGCGCAATATCTCAGTCTTCTCGGCACGATCCGCAATTGCGCGGGCGGAACGACGCCTTGGGGAAGCTGGCTGAGTTGCGAGGAAGATGTGTCGCGTGCGGGCTCTGGCGTCATGCGCGACCATGGCTGGGTGTTCGAGGTGCTGGCCGCCAAACGCGGCCTGGTCCAGCCGGTGCCGCTCACGGCAATGGGCCGCTTCAATCATGAGGCCGCGGCGGTCGATCCGCGCACGGGCATCGTTTACCTGACCGAGGATCGCGATGACAGCCTGCTGTACCGCTTCCTGCCGCAAATGCCGGGCCGGCCTGCAAGTGGCGGGCAGCTGCAGGCGCTGGCGCTGGTTGAGCAGGACTTGACCGACAGCCGCAACTGGAATGGCGTCGGGATGGGACAGGGCCAGTGGATGAACACGCGCTGGATCGATCTGGACGGTGTCGAGAGCCCCGACGACGACCTGCGTCAGCGCGGCCATGCTCGGGGCGCCATGCGCTTCGCCCGGGGCGAGGGCATATATTATGGCGATGGCGCAGTCTATTTCTGTTGCACCTCGGGCGGGTCAGCCAGGCTGGGTCAGGTCATGCGCTATCGCCCCTCGCGCTTCGAGGGTCAGCCGGGCGAACGGCAGGAGCCTGGAGCGCTCCAGAATTTCGTCGAGTCCACCGATGCCGCGCAATTGAACTTTGGCGACAACCTGACCGTCGCGCCCAACGGGCATCTCATCATCTGCGAGGACCAGTATAGCGATGTCGTTGACAACCATCTGCGCGGCGTGACGCCCGCCGGTGAACTCTACACGCTCGCCCGCCTCCGCATCCAGACCGAACTGGCCGGGGCATGCTTCTCGCCCGACGGATCGACGCTGTTCGTCAATATCTTCAGCCCGGGCAAAACGCTGGCGATTACCGGACCCTGGGCGGCCTTCGCCTGATCATGGGCGGCGTACGTCGTAATCGATCCTGATCCTGACCCATTCGCCGATCTTCGGCCGCCCGCCGATGCGCGGTGGACGGACGCGAAACTGCCAGGCGGCGGCGAGCACGGAACGCGCGATATTCGATCCGTTGGGATATTCATCAACGATTACGCAATCTTCGACCCGGTAATCGGGCACAGTTCGGCACGCTATCAGGCCCCAGCCCGGTCCTCGCGACGTCGATAGATAGCCGCTCAGTTCATCATGGCGGGGCTCATGATACCAGGAGGCGGCATAAAGCGGCTCGCCATTGGGTCCCGCGCCGCCGACGCGCGGCGTGTCGCTGGCCGCCCCGCTGTCGGGCGGACCCAGAGTGCTTTGGCTGGGCGAAGGGCGCGGGGCCGGGCGCGCAGGAATGGCGGCGATATCGACGGTGGCCATTTCCCTGCCTGAAAGCGGAATGATCGGCGGGAGGGGTGGCGGTTCGGGGGGCTTTGGCTCGGTCTTTTCCGGTTCGGAAGGGGGCGGCGCGGCCCGCTTGGCCGGCTGCGTTTCCGGTTCGTCGGCAGGGGCGGGCGCTGGCTCGGGAACATCTTTTACATTGAAGCTGCTCAGGATCGCCTCGGCCCCTTGCCGGACGGCACTCGGCTGCCCAAGGGTGAGCAACAGCAGTACCAGCACGCCTTCCAGCAGCATCGCCAGCACAAATCCCGTGGCGCGCCGCCCAAACCCCGCGCGAAGCCGCTCAGGCAAGATGGCCGCAAAATAACGGGTCGGCTTGAACAAAAGGCCTCGATTCTGACAATCGCGGGGGCTTCCCGAGGGAGGTGGGATAAGGCGTCGATCCGCCAAACACAAGCCGCATGCGACCGGATGGGGGCGCTTGGCGATACCCTCCGGCCGGCCCTTGGTAATGGGCGCGGCATCTCCTATGGAACGCTCTGCAATTTTAGAGAGAGGGTCGAAAGCACGGCCATGACGCGTTTCAGAAATCTCCTGACCGGTATTGCGCTTGGCGCATTTTGCGTTGGACCGGCGATGGCCGAGACCAGCGACCCGGCCATCATCGTGACCGGCGTCGGCCTGCCGCTTCCGCCCGGCACCCCTGCCTATGGCAGCGTCACCATCGAGCGCGAGCGGCTGACCAATGAGGCGAGCGGACGGATCGAGGATGTGCTGCGCGACATTGCGGGCTTTGCCCAGTTCCGCCGCAGCGACAGCCGTTCGGCCAATCCGTCGGCTCAGGGCGCGACATTGCGGGCTCTGGGCGGCAATGCGTCCAGCCGGGCGCTGGTGCTGCTCGACGGCGTGCCGCAGTCCGATCCCTTTTTCGGCTATGTCCCGTTCAACGCGCTGGTGCCCGAGCGCCTGTCGCTGATCCGGGTGACGCGCGGCGGCGGGGCGGGGGCCTTTGGCGCGGGCGCGGTGGCGGGCACCATCGAAATGGCGAGCGCAGGGCGCGACATGCTGCCCGATTTTTCGGCCAGCGCCTTTTACGGCAGCCGCGATTCGACCGAAGTTTCGGCCACGGCGACCCCAGATCTGGGCGCGGGTTTCGTGTCGGTGTCGGGACGATGGGACCGGGGCGACGGGTTCTTCACCTCGCCCGAAAGTCAGCGCACGGCGGCGGACGTTCGCGCGGCCTATGACAATTGGTCCGTCGGTCTGCGGGCAGTCGCGCCGGTGTCCGACACGCTGGAGATTCAGGCCAGGGCAATTGTCTATCGGGATGAGCGGACGCTGCGCTTTGACGGCGCGGACAGTAGCAGCGATGGGCAGGATGCCAGCATCCGCCTCATTTCTCGCGGCCCGTGGCAGGTGGATGCGCTGGCCTATGTCCAGTCGCGCAATTTCAGCAATATTGTCATCAGTTCATCCAGCTTCCGCAAGG
>CBHCMH010000034.1:0-10186 GCA_965974445.1 uncultured Rhizorhapis sp. | reverse complement strand
ACCCCCGCCCATGATCGCACCGACGGCTTTTTCTTCACACGGATGAGAAAGTCATGTTAGTAGCAAGGCGAGATGTTCCGGTGAAAGCCGAAACCCTGCTGGAGAAAATTATGCGTTTTACCCCTGCATCCATTGCCCTTGCTCTGGCGTTGGCGACAGTATCGAGTGCAGGAATCGGGCAGAAACCGGATACGCAGATCGATCCGCTATCCATGGCCTGGCTGGAAAAGGGGCAGGCCGCCAAATCGGCGGGCGACCTTCAGGGCGCGAACGACGCCTATGAAACGGCGCTTGCCATAGATCCCCGCAACCGGGGGGCATTTGTCGCGCTGGGCGAGGTTGCGCGGGCGCAGGGCCTGACCGGTAAATCCATCCGCTTCTATCGTGAAGCGCTGCTGCTGGACCCAACGGACCTCAAAGCGCTGGCAGGGCAGGGCGAATCGATGGTGGACAAGGGCGCTGTCGAAAAGGCGAAGGAAAACCTCGCCAAGATCAAGAACATTTGCCGCTCTGCCTGTCGTGAAGTCACCGTCCTTGCGGCCGCAATCGAGAAGGGCAACACCACCACTCAACTGACCGCAAAGGATGTGGCGCCTCCACGCGCGACGAGCACGGTTGCACCTGTGGCGGAGAAGCCTTGACGTTTGGGGAATGACGGCTGAGGTTTCTCCGGTGGGAGGGAAATTTCAACCTGCTCACCTGGTCCCCAATATCCGCGCCACCGAAACAAACTCAGCGACACTGACCGTTTCCGCCCGCCGTTGCGGATCCATTCCGGCCTGCTCCAAAGCCTCCAGCGCGCCCGGTACACTCTTCAGGCTTTGACGCAGCATCTTGCGCCGCTGGCCAAAGGCCGCAGCGGTCAGCCGTTCGAGAATGCCCGGTTCGACACCCTCGGGGGCATCGGCGGGCCGGATATGCACGACCGCCGACATCACCTTGGGCGGCGGGGTGAAGGCGGAGCGGTGCACCTTCATTGCCAGCTTCACATCGCACCGCCACTGGGCCAGCACGGACAGGCGCCCATAATGCTCGCTATTCGGCTGCGCCACGATACGCTCGGCCACCTCCTGCTGGAACATGAGGGTCAGCGACGCCCACCATGGCCGCCACTGAGTCTCCGTCAGCCATCCGACCAGCAAGGCGGTGCCGACATTATAGGGCAGGTTGGACACGATATGGGCATTGTCGCCGGTCAAGGCGCGTGCGTCTGCCGCCATGGCGTCATCTTCCACGACCTTCAGCTGGCCTGGAAAGGCGTCCTGCAACTCCGCCAGCGCCGGAAGGCAGCGCCGGTCCCGCTCCACGGCGACCACCCGCGCTCCCGCCCGCAACAGGGCGCGAGTGAGGCCACCCGGTCCCGGACCGACCTCATAAGCGGTTTGTCCTGAAAGCGGCCCAGGGATCGCCGCGATCCGGTCGAGCAATTGCTCGTCGAGCAGGAAATTCTGGCCCAGCGCCTTGCTGGCGCGCAGCCCATGGCGGGCGATCACGTCCCTTAACGGCGGCAATGTCATTGGCGTTCGCTCAACCGGCCGCCCGGCAATAGGTCGCCCGGTTTTCCGCTGAAATGGCGGCAACCTCGATCGCCGCGATCATGGCGCCAGGATGCGCCTCGCCCTTGCCCGCGATGCCGAAGGCGGTGCCATGGTCCGGCGATGTGCGGACGATGGGCAGGCCCAGCGTCATGTTGACGCCCTCGTCGAAATGCAGTGTCTTCACCGGGATCAACGCCTGATCGTGATAGGGACATAGTGCCGCGTCATATTGCGACCGCGCGCGTTCATGGAACATCGAATCGGCCGACCAAGGCCCGCTGATGTCGATCCCTTCGGAGCGAAGCTGTTCTACGGCGGGCGCGAATATTTCGATTTCCTCCATACCCAGCGCGCCATCCTCCCCTGCGTGGGGATTGAGGCCCGCCAAGGCCAGACGCGGCAAATCGATGGCGAAGTTCTTCTGTAACCCCTTCACGGTGGCGTGCGCCCGAGCCTTGATCAGCTCAATGCTGATGACGTCAAACACGTCCTTCAGGGGCAAGTGTGTGGTGATCGGAACGACCCGCAGGGTCGGCCCCACCAGCATCATGACGGCGTTGGACCGGGCAACGCCGCACCGTTCGGCGATGAATTCCGTTTGCCCCGGATGGGTGAATCCCACCGAATAAAGCTGTTTCTTCGAGATGGGGGCTGTGACAATGCCCCCAGCGGAGCCTGATCGCGCAAGCCCTGCGGACAGTTCCAGCGATTGCAGCGCGCTACGTGCGCCCTCATAGCTTGGACGGCCCGGAATGACAGGGCCGCCATCGTCTACATGCAGGCAGGGCAGGGCATCACTAAATGCCAGCGCCGCCTTGCCTGGGTCCTCGATCCGGACGACCGGCCCGTCCCACACTGCCGAAAGCGATGCGGCATCCCCGACTGCAAAGAAGCATGGCAAAGCCCGCGAGTGCCGCTGTTCCCAGGCCTTGGCGACGATTTCAGGCCCAACGCCCGCCGGGTCGCCCAGGGATACAGCGAAGGGGGCAATACTCATGCTATCGGTCGCTCCGATCAGTTATAGTCAATAACCGCATCCCGCCGCAGGTCGCGCAGATAGATGCGAGCGCGTTTGTTCACACGCTCGTCTTCAAGCTGGGCCATGATCTGTTCAAAGGAAGGCGCGCCGGCCTCTTGCGGATCGTCACGGCCGCACAGCACCAGGACGCGCACGCCATCCTGCACCGAGCCGAAGGGCGGGCTCGCCTGACCCACCTGCAGGTTCATGAGTGTTTCCTGCAAGGGCAGGGGCAGATCACGGATCTTGATCTGGTCATTATCGACGACATCGGCGCCAACCTGCGCGGCGATCTCATTGGCTGTGCCGCATCCCTGGATATTACGCACCGCATTGGCGAATTCGCTTGCCTTGGCCGACGCCTGGGCCTGTGTCGTGCCCGCCGGGAAGGCGACGCTCAATTGCTTGAGGCTGAGCAGCGCATCGCGCGGATCGCTAGTGAGAATCTTGCGCTTGTCCATGACGTAGAGGATGGAAAATCCGCCCGGCAGCGGGATCGGGCCAGCCATCTGGCCAACCTGCATCTCGCGGGCGGCAAGCGCCAGTTCATTGGGAAGCTGGGCAAGCCTTACCCAGCCGAGGTCACCACCGACCGCCGCCGTGGAAGCCTCGGAAAATTGCCGGGCATAGGCCTGGAACGATCCGCCTTGCTGAATCTGGGTGATGATATTGCGGCCATTATTTTCAATCTGCGCAGCGTTTTCGGGCGTTGACGATAGGTAGATTTCCCCGATGCGATATTCGTCCTCGCCCTTGGACGCCTTCAGCCGGTCGATGATCGACTGGACTTCTTCCTCGCCCACATTGACGAATGGCTGGACATTGCGGCGCAGCAGCCGGCTCCAGGCCAGTTCCCCTTCAATCTGCCGCTTGATGCTGGCTGGCGAGCTTGCCTGCGAGCGGAGATATTCATCAAACTGCTCCGGCGTCCTGCCGAAATTCTGGGCCACGCGCGCATAGCTTTGTTCAATCTCAGCCCGATCGACCGTGATGTCGTTCGCCTTGGCCTCCTGAATCTGCAGCGTTTCATCGATGAGGTTGCGGAGCACCTGAAGCCTCAGCCGTTCCTTTTCCTCCTCCTCGATCTTTCCACCATTGGCGGTGATGATGAGGGCCAGACGCTGATCGACGTCCGTGCCGGTGATGATTTCACCATTGATGACGGCCGTGGCCTTGCGCACATTCGGGTCGCTCTTGCCGAACAGCGTCACGTCCTGTGGAATGTTCAAGCTGTTTTGTGGCGGGGGCGCCGGCCTTTGCTGAGCGGCTACCCCGCCGCCAGCCATCGCCAAGGCGCCGCCGCAGCAGGCCAGCGCCAGCATCGTTTTTCCAAAATGCTTCCCCAGCCCGGTCTTCGCCCGCAATCCTAGCTCCATTATCGCAAATCTCTCCAACACAGCCCGCGTTTGCCACATTCTGGCTGAACCCCAGCTTAGCATTCTCACGCGACGGCCCATAGGGAACGCACGGCTCTCGCGCATCTTCTATATGCCAAGATTGCGAAAAGCCAGCCGCAGTTGGAATGTGTTGCCCAGCCGCGCGTCGCCGGCTTCCTGATAGTCCCGGCGCCAGGTCAGACCCAGCTCCAGGCAGTCGTCCTCATAAGCAATGCCGAGCCGATGCCGCACCGGTTCATATCCGTCCGCCACCGAAAACGGATCCTCTCTGCTGTCGGTAAGGTCAACCACGGTGGAACCGAAAACGGACCAGAAACGCGTGACCTGTACCCGTGCGCCCAGACGGATTTCCTCCCGGTCCTGCAGGTCTTCCAGTTCCGGCCCGATATTGCGGTTAAGGCGCAGATAGCCCGCCATGACATAAGTGCTGCGCGACCCGATGGTGGCGTCCACCTCGTTCCGCCGAATCGCGAGATTGTCCTTGTCCATCCGATACCGATGGGTGAGGCTGACGAAATCCTTGTAACGCACGGTCGTCCGGCCGACTATGTCCGAAACCCGTTCCGATAGGCCCGTGCCGTCGGGTATCAGCGTTCGGCGGCGATTGAGGCGATAGCTCTGCCCAACCACCGCATCGACGGTCAGGCCGGGCCGGTTGAATGCATATTCCAGGCCGTAGGTGATCCGGGCGCTGTCCTCGAACCGGTCATAGCCGGGAAAGCGATTCAGCGCGAACAGGTTGCTGTCCTCCAGCTCCACCGCGCGCGCGTCCTCATTGGGAACATTGAGGTTGGAAAGTTTGGGCGCGGCGACAAATTGCACGCGCGGCGTAATTCTCTGGGTGCCGCCAAAGGCCTCGCCGATGAAGGGCCAGCGCATATCGACGGCCGCGGCCGCAATTCCGCGCGCTTCCCAGCCTTCGTTGCCACGGTAGATCAGCGTATCGGTCAACCGATTATCGCCGCTGTGATAGACATCGCCCCGCAAATAGGTCGTGAAGGTCACTTCCTGGCCAAGGCCGGTAATCTCCCGAAGATCCCATTGCACCCCGGCAAAGGCGCGCTGTGTGTCCTGTCCTTCAGCCCGCGTGATAGCAAGGCTATTGAGTTGAAGCTGCACCTTGCCGCCCAGCAGGGGATCGGTGAAGCGGCGGCGATAGTCGATCACCGGGAGCGCGACAGGAACCGTCCCCTGGTCCACCTCCGCCCGCAATGTCTGCACCGCCCAGCCGGCAAGCGAGAAATAGCTGCTGTCGCCAATGCGTTCGGCCGCGATTGTCGAACGCAGGCGGTCGTCCCGGCTGATGTCGTAGCGACGCAGGAAAGTCCGGTCAGTCGCGACGCGCAGCGATCCGCTGACGCTCCAATAGGGGTCGAACTGGAATTTCCCGCTCGCATCGACATGGCCGCGAAGATCGCGTTCCGGGTCCGCGACCAGACTTTCGCCCGTCGGCACCCGCCTGCCATAGGTGGCATAGCCCGTGATCTGGTAGGCACCCTTGCTCAACAGCGCCTGATAATTGGCCTCTACCATCGGAAGCACATCGGAATAGACGTGCGGCGTGACCGTCAAATGCCGGTTGCTCGCGATCTGCCAGAAGTATGGCAATGACAGCTCAAGTCCGTTGGTTCGGTCATAGCGAATGTCGGGAACCAACAGACCTGATCCACCGCTGCCGCCGGCCGGATGCGACAGGCCGGGCAGGGGGATAAGCGGCAAGCCGAACAGCTCGACGCGCGCGCCATCATAGGTCACTCGGCGGCGGTGCGGATTATAGACAACGCGGACCGCGCGGATCTGCCACGTGGGCTCCTTGGGGCATCCTTGGGCGTCCTCGACGGCGCAAGGCGAGTAAGCAGCCCTTTCCAGAGTGATGACTTCATTGATCCTGTCGCCGCGCCGCGCCGCCAGACGCCCGCCGCGCTCCAGGACCAGCAACAGGTTTTCCACCACGCCGTCCTTCAGCGAGTCCGTCAGTTCAACGGATTCGCCATAGGCGATGTCGCCCGCCGGATTTGTCAGCGCGACATTGCCCGAAGCGTGGACCCGGCCGGTCGCGCGGTTCCAGACCACATTATCGGCGCGCAGCAGATTGCCTTCGCGCGACAGTTCGACGTTGCCGCTGGCAGTCACGACTTGCGTCTCATCGTCATACTGCAGCTGGTCTGCGGCAAAGGCAACTTGCTCGCTGTTTTCCACCGGCGGAAGGTCACTCTCCGCAATCGGCTTTTCCACGGGTTGGGAAAGGTCCTGAGCCAGTGCCAAGGGGCCAAATGCAGCGCAACCCGCAAGGGCGGTCAGCATGATGGCTCCACGCGCGGCAGGGGTTAACGGCTTGGACGGCATGCATTCTCTGACGGTTGCAAATGGACTTGACCGCCGCCTATCGCATCGCTTTGCGGTCGCCGCAATCGCCAACCGCCGCTTTATTTCGTCAATGCGCTTTGCCTGCGCGGCAAATGCTTCTTATGTGTTCGTTCAGAACACTCCGAAATTCCCTGCCCCCAAGAGGACCGCCAATGCATATCTCTATTAGCCCGACCCGGCCTTCTGTCGCCGACACTGTCGCTTTTGCCGTGCCCAAGGACGGGCTGACGCAATTGCCGCTGGCCGCTTCGAAGACTGTCGTAGAGGGGGCTTGCGCCGCCCGTTTTTCGGGGGAGACGGCGAGCCTGTTTGAAACCTTCGTCGAAGAGGGCGGCAAGACGTTGCGCGTTCTTCTGGTCGGCGCTGGCGGCGGTGGTGCCCTGGATTATGAAAAGGCGGGCGCAGCGCTTGCGGCGAAGCTCGTAGCATCGGGGGCAGGCTTCCTTGGCGTTGAGTTCCCAGGCGCTGGCGTGAATGGAGAAGCTGTCGCGCGTCTGGCCTTCGGGCTTTCGATGCGGGCCTGGCGAATGGACACCTACCGCACGCGCCTGTCCGAAAAGCAGAAGCCGACGTTGAAGGACGTCACGCTGGTCAGCGATGCCCCCGGTGCGGGCGAAGCCTGGGCTCGTCTTTCCGCCGTGGCGGACGGCGTGCTGTTCGCAAGGGAGCTGGTGACTGAGCCCGCCAACATCATCTATCCCGAGAGCTTTGTGGAACGGTGCCAGCCGCTCAAGGACCTGGGCGTGGAAATCACCGTTCTGGACGAAAAGCAGATGGCGGAACTGGGCATGGGCGCGCTGTTGGGGGTGGCGCAGGGGTCCGTGCGCAAGCCCCGGCTTCTGGCGATGCGCTGGGACGGGACCGGCGGTACGCAAGCCAAGCCCGCCGTTTTCGTGGGCAAGGGCGTCACCTTCGATACGGGCGGCATCTCCATCAAGCCCGCGGCCGGGATGGAAGACATGAAATGGGACATGGGCGGGGCCGCCGCCGTTGCCGGGGCCATGAAGGCGCTCGCCGGACGCAAGGCGAAGGCGCATGTGGTCGGCGTCTGCGGCCTTGTCGAGAACATGCCGGGCGGAAATGCCCAGCGCCCGGGCGATGTCGTCAAGTCCATGTCGGGCCAGACGATCGAAGTCATCAACACCGACGCCGAGGGCAGGCTGGTGCTCTGCGACGCGATGTGCTGGGCGCAGAAGACTTTCTCTCCGGAGGTGATGCTCGACCTCGCCACCCTGACCGGCGCGATGATCATTTCGCTGGGCAGCGAACATGGCGGGCTTTTCGCCAATGATGACGGGCTGGCCGAACAATTGTTCTCCGCCGGCAAGGCAGCGGGCGACCCGCTCTGGCGTTTCCCCCTGTCGGACGCCTATAATAAGCTGATCGACAGCCCGATCGCCGACATGAAGAATGTGGGCCCGCGCGGCGCGGGATCGATCACGGCGGCGCAATTCCTTCAGCGCTACGTCGAGAACGGCGTCAAATGGGCGCATCTGGACATTGCCGGCATGGTATGGGCGGACAAGCCCGGAGCGACCTGGGACAAGGGGGCAACCGGCTATGGCGTGCGCCTGCTCGACCAATTCGTGGCCGACACGCTTGAGAAGTGATCGCGACTGAAACGCCGAACATGAAGGTCGACTTCTATCAGCTCAGCCGCGATCCGGTCGAACGGGTCATTCCGTCGATTGCCCAGCGGCTGCTGGACGGTGGGGACCGGCTTTTGATCGTGGCGGCGGATGACGACCGGATCGACAGTATCTCCCAGAGCTTGTGGAGCGCTGGTCCGGACAGCTTTCTGGCCCATGACCGTGCGGGCTGCGCTGATCCAGGACGCCAGCCCATTCTGCTGTCGCATACCTGCCAACCTGACAATGACGCACGCAACATTGCCCTCGCCGACGGCTTGTGGCGGGACGAGGCGCTGCAGTTCGAGCGGGTCTTCTACTTTTTCGACGACAACAGCGTGGACGGCGCCCGCCAAAGCTGGCGCGCGCTTTCCAAACGGGATGCGATCGAGCCCCGCTTCTGGCGGCAGGACGGGCGCAAGTGGGTTCAGGGGCCGTGAACTAATGGCCTTGCAGCACGCGGCCGCCGCCGCTAAAGGCCGGGCCAGCTAACTTTCATCACCATTTTCCGGAGCCCAGTTCGCCATGACCGCGACACGCACTTTTTCGATCATCAAACCCGATGCCACCCGCCGCAACCTCTCCGGCGCAGTTACCAAGATGCTGGAGGAGGCCGGCCTGCGCGTCGTTGCCTCCAAGCGTATCCAGATGACCCGCGAACAGGCCGAGGGCTTCTATGCGGTCCACAAGGAGCGCCCCTTCTTCAACGATCTGGTCAGCTTCATGATCTCCGGGCCCGTCGTCGTTCAGGTTCTGGAAGGCGAAGATGCCGTCAAGCGCAACCGCGACATCATGGGCGCGACCAATCCAGCCGACGCCGCCGAAGGCACCATCAGGAAGGCGCTGGCCGAATCGATCGAGGCCAACTCCGTCCATGGTTCGGACAGCGACGAGAATGCGGCGATCGAGATCGCCTATTTCTTCAAGCCGGAAGAAATCGTAGGTTAATCAATATCATATTGATCGAAGTGGGCACTTTCTCTCAGTTGCGGCTGAGCGATGTGCCCATTCGATTATTGCGTAGGCCGGACGACGAATCCGGCATATTCAGCCTCAGGCTCTGCGCGATCGTCGATATGGGTGACGCGCGCCGCCGCAGGCCCCTTGTGCGCCAGGGCGATGAAGCGCTGGATATGTTCCGTCTCGCCCGCGACTACCGCTTCCACCGAACCGTCCGTGCAGTTGCGAACCCAGCCTGACAAGCCAAGCGACCGCGCCGTCTGCTCCGCCCAGTTGCGGTAGAAGACCCCCTGAACCTTGCCATATATGCGTAGGTGGCGAGCGGTCATGGACCTTTCCTTCCGCTGGAAAGTCACGACTTATTATCGTTCGCTGGTCGCTTCCTGTCCAGCGGAAGAGAGCCGGTAACGCCTGCGATCAGGCCGGAGCGAAAACGCCGCTCTGTTCATCCAGCACGTGCAGAATGCCGTCGGAAATGGCGAAGAAAGCGCCGATCAGCCGTAATTCTCCGGCACTTTCCTTCTGCTGGATGCAAGGGAAGGTGCGCAGGTTCGCCAGACTGACCTTGACCGCCTCCTGCTCCATCGCGCGCTGGGCATTACGGCTCCGGTCTTCGCCAAATTGGGTTACGACCTTATCCCGCGCGTCGTCCAGCAGGTCGATCCAGTGCGCGATGAACCCGCCTTCACCCGGAGGTGCGTCTTTCAACTCTTGCGTCAGGGCCGCGTTACAACCGCCGCAGCGGCCATGGCCCATGACCAGAACATCCTGCACCTTCAGCACCTGCACCGCGAATTCAAGCGCTGCGGATACGCCGTGGCGGCCGGGCGTGGTTTCGAAGGGCGGCACCAGCGCGGCGACATTCCGCACCACGAAGATCTCGCCGGGATTGGTGTCGAATATCTGGGCTGGATCCACCCGGCTGTCGGAACAGGCGATCACCATCACTTTCGGACTCTGGCTTTCGCGTAGCTCGTCCCAGCGTTCGCGCTGCTGCGCCCAGCCGGTTTCGCGGAAATGGCGATAGCCGTTCAGCATGTCGGTAAAGTTGGTCATGGCGTTCGCCATAGCCATAGCGAAAGGGGGGTGGCAAGTAGCGGCGCACATCGTTATCTGGACTGCATGAACGAAGTCACCCGCATCGAACCAGAGTCTCCAAGGCCGGAACGGCAGCGCAAGCCCGACTGGATTCGCGTAAGGGCGCCCACCAGCGCCGGCTTCGCCGAAACCCAGCGGCTTATGCGGTCAAAAAACCTCGCCACCGTGTGCGAGGAGGCC
>CBHCMH010000033.1:0-10196 GCA_965974445.1 uncultured Rhizorhapis sp. | reverse complement strand
CGTCGCCCGGCGGGCCGACCGTCAAGCAGATCTCTGCTTCGGGCATGTTCACGGTGACCAGCGTTCCGCCGCTGGCCGTCGGCACCATATCGACAGCGCGGACGTCCGCCCCTTCGCCAATACCGAAGGTCAATATTCGCGCGGCGTGGCGCTCGGCAACGGCCTTAAGCCGCCCGGCATAGGGGCTGTCATACGCAATGATGGCGGTACCGCCGGGTTCTAGCCCCGCAAATATCTCCGCCTTGGCGTCGGCGATCGCCTCGATCGTCGGGAAGAACGCCTTGTGCGCCGGGGCGATGGCGGTGACGATGGCGACATCGGGCCGCACGATCCGGGTGAGGTCGGTCAGTTCGCCCGCATGGTTCATCCCCATCTCGAAAATGCCGAAGCGCGTATCGCGCGGCATGCGGGACAGGCTGAGCGGGACACCGACATGATTATTGTAACTTTTGAGCGAGCGATGAACCCGGCCGGGAGCGCTTCGATCCAGCGCGTGGAACAGGGCTTCCTTCGTGCCGGTCTTGCCGACCGATCCGGTGACGCCGATGACCTTGCCTGCGGTTCGGGCGCGCGACGCAGCGCCCAGCGCGACAAGCGCGGTGGTCGTGTCGGCCACCAGAACATGGGGATGATCGACCCGGCGCGCCGTAATCGTCCCCGCCGCGCCTGCAGCAAAGGCCTGATCGACGAAGCGGTGGCCGTCCGTATTCTCGCCGGACAAGGCGATGAACAAATCGCCGGGGCCGACTTCGCGACTGTCGAAGGCAACGCCGGTGACGGAGAAGGGCTCCGACGCAGTGCCGCCCGTGGCCGTAGAGATTTCGGATGAGGTCCAGAGGTCAGGCATCGAGGGTCCTAGTCCTCCCCGGCACGGGGAGGGGGACCATGCGAAGCATGGTGGAGGGGGCGGGCCCAAAAGTGCTCCGCTGTTTGCGCTCCGGCTTATGTCTGTTTGCAGTCAACGAGTTGACGGAAAAGGCGTGGCACCGTGCCGTCGGCCCCCTCCACCGCACAACGTGCGGTCCCCCTCCCCGTGCCGGGGAGGATTTCGCGATGCCCCCGCTCACGCCGCGCATTCCCGTGCAACCGCGACATCGTCGAAGGGCAGTACCCGGTCGCCGACGATCTGGCCTTGCTCATGCCCCTTGCCCGCCAGCAGCACGATATCGTCCGGCCCGGCCTGCGCGATCGCGGCGGAGATGGCTTCGCGGCGGTCGGCGATCTCCAGCGCGCCGGGCGCGGCGGCTAGGATCGCAGCCCGAATCGCGGCGGGATCTTCGGAGCGGGGATTGTCGTCGGTGACGATGACATCGTCGGCAAGATCGACGGCGACCTTCCCCATTTCCGGGCGCTTGCCGGTATCGCGGTCGCCGCCCGCGCCGAAAACCACGATAAGCCGCCCTTTCGTGTGCGGGCGGAGGGCCTGAATGGCCGCGTCCATGCCGTCGGGAGTGTGGGCATAATCGACATAGACCGGCGCTCCGGCCTTAATGATGACGGCCCGTTCCAGCCGTCCGCGCACGGGCTGGACGCGGGTGAGGAAGCCAAGCACATCCTCCAGCCTGCCGCCCGTCGCAAGCACCAGACCCGCCGCCGTCAGGGCGTTGGCCGCCTGATAGGCGCCGATAAGGGGAAGCTGGACCCGATGGGTCTTGCCTTCCGCCTCGATCATCATCACCTGCCCAAGCTGGGTAGGCGTGCGGGAGGCGAGCTTGAGCGTTTCACCCTCACCGCCGACCGTCAGTATCTTCAGACCCCGCGCCGCTGCCCGCGCGACGACCTCGCCGGAACGGGCGTCGTCGGCCCAGATCACCGCCGTGCCGCCCGGCGCGATCACTTCGTCGAACAGGCGCATCTTCGCGGCGAAATAGCTGTCCATGTCGCCATGATAATCGAGATGATCGCGGCTGAGGTTGGTGAAGGCCCCGGCCAGCACCGGTAGCCCTTCCGTCCGGTACTGGGCCAGGCCATGGCTCGACGCCTCGAACGCGGCATGGGTGATGCCTTCGCGGCTGAGGCCCGCCATGTTGGACAGGAATGTCACGATGTCTGGGGTCGTAAGGCCCGTCGATACCTGATCGACCGAAGTGGTGACGCCCAGCGTGCCGATGGACGCCGCTTTCTCCCCCATCATCCGCCAGATCTGACGGGTAAGCTCAACCGTCGATGTCTTGCCGTTCGTGCCGGTGACCGCCACCACCGTCCTGGGAAAGGGCGCGAAGAATTTTGCGGCGAGCTGAGCAAAAAGACGGCGGGGCCGATCGTCGGAAAGATAGGCCACGCCTTTGACGTCCAGCCCCGGCCGCGCGACGATGGCCACGGCTCCAGCGGCGATGGCGTCGGGGATGAAGTCTTCCCCATTGAAGCGAGCGCCCTCGAACGCGCCGAACACCGTGCCTGGCGCGACCTTGCGATGGTCGATGGCAAAGCCGGTGACGACGCTGTCCTGCGCATCGCCGCACAGGCTGCCCGCGATCTGGCCCAGCCGCATCAGTCCTCTCCCTCATCGGGTTTCCAGAGCAGCGGCATCAGTTCTGAAATATCCACATCGCGGCTGATATCCGGGAAAATGCCCAGCATCGGGCCGGCGCGCTCGATCACCTTGCGGGCGATAGGCGCGGCCGTCCAGGCGGCGGTGCGCAGGCCGAACGTCTCTGCATTGCCCTTCGGCTCATCCAACATGGTGAGAACAATATATCTGGGATTTTCCATCGGAAAGGCGGCGGCGAATGTCGTCACTAGTGAACTTCTTGCGTATCCGCCATTATGCGGCTTTTCAGCCGAACCCGTTTTCCCCCCGACGCGGAATCCCTTTGCGTCGGCGCTTCTTCCTGTACCGGCTGCCACGATCATGCGCAACAGCTGCCGCATGCGCGCGCTGGTCGCGGCGGTAAAAACCCGGCGGCCCTTGGGCACTTCGCCATCCCTGATTTTCTCCAGCGTCGCGGGCCGCCAGATGCCGCCATTCACCAGTGCCGCATAGGCGCTGGCAAGGTGAAGCGGGGTGACGGCGATGCCATGGCCGTAGGAGACAGTCATATTGGTCAGCCGCCCCCAGTTTGACGGCCACAGCGTCACGCCGCGCTCGCGCAGCTCGATGGAGGGACGCCGGTCGAACTCCAGCTTGCGGAACATATCCTGCATGCGCTCCGGTCCCAGCTCATCGGCGATACGCGCCGTTGCGATGTTGGAGCTGTGCACCAGCGTCTCAGGCACGTTGAGCCACCGCTTCAGCGCGTGATCGTCGCGAATGTTGAACCGGCCGACGCTCAGCGGCACGGTCGCGTCATAGCGCTTGCTCATGGACGTGACGACGCCCGCATCCATGGCGGCGGCGATGGAAATCGGCTTGAAGGTGGAGCCAAGCTCATAAACGGCCTGGGTCACGTCATTTCGCCGGGCCTCCATATTGCCCTTGGCGAGTTTGTTGGGATTGAAGACCGGCAGGGAGGCCAGGGCGATGACCTCGCCCGTATTGGCGTCCAGCACCAGCCCGGTCGCCCCGATGGCCTTGTGCGCGACCATTCCGGCATAAAGTTCGCTTTCCATGGCCGCCTGCACCCGGCTGTCGATGGACAGCACCAGCGGCGCACCGCGCGTTTTGGGGTCGGTGAGCTGCGCGTCGAACGCCCGCTCCACGCCCATTGCGCCCTGCCCGTCCAGATCGACAAAGCCCAGCACATGCGCGGCAAGCGTCCGCTGCGGGTAAAGCCGCTCCTTTTCGCGCGGGAATTCGATGGCGATCTCGCCAAGCGCATTGACCGCCCTCACTTCCTCGGGAAGGGCGCGGCGGCGCAGATAGGTGAAGCGAACAGCGCGCGTCAGTTTCTTGTGAAAACTGGCGACGCTTTCATCGGGGAAGATGTCGTGAAGCTGGCGGGCGGTCTCCATCGGGTCGCCCAGCAATTCGCGGGGCCGGACCGCAATGGAATAGGCATCCATGTTCCGCGCCAGGGGAGCGCCATTGCGATCGACAATGTCCGCCCGCATCGGCACCAGGCTGACAGGACCGTGCGGCCCGTGTGCGCCGTCCGCAAACAGTCCGAGCCACAAAAGCCGAAGACCGATAAGCATCATCGCCGCGACGAACAGCAGCAGGAGGAGCATCAACCGGTAATGCGCCACGGCCGTCAGCTGGTAGCGCTGGCTGGCCGTTCTTACCCGTTCAGGCCGCGCGACGAGCGTGGTCATCAGCGCATCGCCCTCCCCTTCTCCCGCGCGGCCATGCGCGCAAGATCCCCAAGAGTGTGGTCGTCGAGCAGGGTCTGCTCCAGCATGGCGATACGTTCGACACGCCGGGTTTCCGCCGCCGTCTTGGGCGCGGCGGGACGAACGGGCGCGGCCGCGGCTGTCCGGACGGCGGGCGGTTCAGCCTTGGCAGGCGCCGCAGCCGTCTTCGTCTCCGGCTTCGTTTCGGGCCGGGAAGCCGGAGCGGCCTGCGCCGGGACGGCGTCGCTGCGCACCACGGGCGCCGCCGCGATCGACTGCGCCACCGCCGATGGCAGGTCGGCTGGCGTTTCCACCATGGCCGTCATGACCGGCGCGGCCACATAGGCCGGGCCATTGGGCGTAAGTCCGTCCAGGCTCGCCAGCGCCCGCTCGCCGTCCAGATACTGCGCCACGGTCGGGGTCGAAAAACGGAAATTCTCGCTGTTCCAGCGTTCAAGCTGCCGCATGCTGGCGCGGGCGCCGAATTCGGTTTCCAGATACCGGATTTCGCGCTTGGCAGACAATATCTGCCTTTCAACCCGCGCCAGCTCGGTCCGCTCCGATGCGACCCGGAGGGATACGAGATAGACGGCGATTGCTCCCAGTGTCACCAGCAGCAACCAGAAAATGCTTTGCAGACGCCTGACTGCGATCATTGTCCTGTTCCCCATGGCTTGGCTGAACTGCGCACGGCGCTCCGGAGGGTGGCGGAGCGGGCGCGCGGATTGGCGGAAATTTCTCTCTCCCCGGCGCGAACGGCCTTGGCGGGCTTTTTGAAAGTGGGGGCTGGACCGTCATCATTGAGAGGACGGTGACGCGATCCAGCCCCCTCCCCGCCGCTGCGGCTGCGAAGGAAGCGCTTTACGATCCGGTCTTCGAGGCTGTGAAAGGTGACGACGGCCAGGCGGCCGCCCGGCTGCAGCACGGCTTCCGCCGCCTCAAGCCCCCGCTCAAGCTCCTCGAGTTCCCGGTTGAGGTAGATACGGATCGCTTGAAAGGTACGGGTGGCCGGATCCTTCTTTTCCCCCGGATGATGGCCGACGGCCTTGCGCACCACGGCCGCCAGTTCCGCCGTCCGCGTGAGCGGACGCGCCTCCACGATGGCGCGGGCGATGCGGCGGGATCGGTGTTCCTCGCCATATTGATAGATGACGTCGGCAATGTCCTGCTCTGCCGCCGTGTTGAGGAAATCGGCCGCGCTTTCGCCCGACTGGCTCATCCGCATGTCGAGCGGCCCGTCGGACTGGAAGGAGAAACCCCGGTCGGCGCGATCAAGCTGCATGGAGGACACGCCGATATCGAGCGTGACGCCCGACACCGCCGTCACGCCGCGCTCGGCCAGCAAGCGTTCCATATCGGAAAAGCAGCCCTCGATCAGCGTAAGGTCGCCGCCCTTTGCGGCCACAACCGCCTGCCCCTCGCGGATCGCATCGGGATCGCGGTCGAACGCGAACACTTTCGCGCCGCGCTCCACCATTGCCGAGCTATAGCCGCCCGCGCCGAAGGTGCCATCGACATGCGTTTCGCCGGGGGCAATGGCGAGCGCGTCGATCACTTCATCGAGAAGGACAGGCACATGGGGCGCGGCAACGGTCATTTCGCCCCTCCTGTCCTGGGATTTTTGGGCTTCGGGTTCTTGGGGTTCTTCTCCCAATCCTCCAGCGCAAATTCGGCTGCGAGCTTCAACGCATCGTAAACCCCGTCGGTTTCGATCAGGACATGGGGGTTCCACAATTCGAAATAGTCACCCGAACCGTTGATGAAGACGATGTCGTCAATGCCGCACAGCTTCTTCAAAAAGGGCGAGATGAAGAAACGGCCGCCATCGTCGAAGGGCACATCTTCCAGCAGGCCGAATTTGCGCTGCATGGCGGCGGCGCGGCTGTAGGATTCGCCCCGGGCCAGGGCGAGCTGTTCCTCGCGGTCGATGTCGGCGCGCAGGGCCTGCTGATAGCTGTGGCCAAAGCCGATGACGCAGCGATATTCCTCATGCTTGGTAAGGCACAGGCGATTCTGGCCGCCGCTGCTGGCCTGAACGATGTGGCGCATGGCGGCGGGAATCGAGAAACGGCCCTTGCCGTCCATCGCGGTAAATGCAGGACCGGAATAGAGCCCGATATCCGACATTTGCTTCGCCTAGCCCCTTTAACTTCGAAGGCAAGACCCGTCCGTTCCGGAAAGCAGCCCCATTGCCGCCCTCCGGGATCGATAAATCACTACGACGTGTCTGCCCCGATAGCGCGAACTGTATCAGGGGTAGGTGTGGGAATAAAGGGGATAATTTGGGAATAGATGGGAAATTTGGGTGAATTGCCGGAATTCCGCGCCTGTTCTTTATATTCTCCTCATGCCGATTACTGGCATCGTTCAGTATATGTTCCCATCCTCAAACGAAAAACAGCTCAAGAATCGGCTTTTGAACATCCTCTCCCATCATTTCCCATGCCGCTTCCGACGCCTTTCCAGCAAAAGTGCAAGCAAGAACAGGAGGGGCAAAGAAGCGGCAGCAAAGCCATAGTTGATCGCGGCGCTCTTGAGAATCCACCCCGTTTGCGGCGCGAGTTCTTCTTCGCGAACGCCCAGCCAGCGGGCGGCAAGCTGCATATTATCGGAAATCCGGTCGCGCTCGCCTCCCGTCCCAAATTCTCCCATCCACAGCGCCGGGTTCAACAAGTCGGAGTCCGCCACCAGCAGCGCCTCGCCTCGGCCGATCCGGCAGCGCGCGAGCAATGCTTCGGCTTCCGGCACGCAATCGCGGGTTGAAAGGCCAAAGCGGCTCCCGCCCATAGTCGCCAGCAATCGCCCATCGTCCATGCGCCGCCGATTGATGTTCCGGGAATCCTGCGCGGGCTCAAGCGTCACTCCCCAATGGGTGAGCAAAGGATCGAGCAGGCTGGTCACGGGCGGACGGCGGGGGTCGCCGAGCGGCAGGCTGCTGGGCCAGGCCAGCGCCGGGTCGGCCAGAATGAGGGCCTTTCCACCTTCGCGAATCCAATAGTCCAGCGCCACAAGCTCCTCCGGCTGCAAGGCGCGCGGGTGTGCAAGGAGCAGCCGGCCTTCCCCCGCAATCAGCGGCGGGGCCGAAAGGAAATCGATGAACTCAAGCCGGAAATGGCGGGACAGCGCGGTAGCCACCGGATCGGGGCCTTCCCCTCCCGTCAGCACCTCCGAAATCGCCCTGCCCCGTACCGGCCCCAGAGGCAAGGACGTCATCACGGCCAGCCGGGGCCGGGACTCCGTTGCGCCCGGCGCGTCGATCGGCCAGAGCCAGAGGCGCGCAGGCAGGAGCAAGCCCGCCAGCAAAGCCGCCGCCAGAACGAACCCCGACGCCCGCCGGAACCGGAACAGCCCGTCGATGATAGCGACGAGCAGCAGGTTGATGCCACCGAGCAGCAGGCCGCGCTCCCATGCCCAGAACTGACCGGCCACACCGCAGAAGATGATAACCATCGCCGTCGAAAGCAGCACGGCCGCGCTATAGCCGCCCCAGCGCTGCCGCCCCGCCTCCCGGCGGAAGAGAAAGGCGAGGAAAGCCGCAAAATACAGACTTGCCGCACCCCAGCGGAGCGGTTCAGCCTGACCGGTCGCAAGTCCGCCGCCGAGGACAAGCCCGGCCGGAAGGTAGAGAGCGCAGGCCAGCAGCAGCAAGGGCCATGAACGGCTGGTCAGGGTTCCCGGTCCATCGGCTTGTTCAGCGCCGGATTGGGTTCAAGGTCGGGCACGACCTGCCCCGCCCCGTTGGCGTCCGGCTTTTCGGGCACAGCAGGCGTCACGCCTAGCTCAGCCAGCGGCTCAGGACGAGGCTCTGGAGCGGGCGCGGTCATATTCGCCCCGGGCGATACAAGCACCGGCGGAGCGCCATCCACGGCGGGGGCCAGGGCTTCTTCGTCCACCGCCGCATTTTCGATGACGATATTGGCAAGGCCGACAAGCAGCACCACGCCAGCCAGACCGGTCAGTCCGATCTGAATCCGCTGCATCATGTCCTTGCTGCGACTATCCGGCATTACATGCTTTCGCTGGCGCGCCACGAGGGTGCGTCAACCATTCTTCTCCAGCCAGGGGAAGACCGTCAAGCCCTTCTGTTCCAGCCACTCCCGATTATACAGCGTCGAGAGGTAACGGAAGCCCGTATCGGCGAGGATGGTGACGATCCGCTTGCCCGGCCCAAGCTGCCGCGCCAGGGCCATCGCTCCGGCGACATTGATGCCCGACGACAGCCCCAGGCACAGTCCTTCATTGGCCAGAAGGCTGCGAACCTGTTCCAGCCCTTCCTCATCGGAAATCCGAAACTGGGTGTCGATCGGCGCGCCCTCCAGATTGGCGGTGACACGGCCCTGCCCGATGCCTTCCGCCACCGACGTACCCTCGGCCTTCAGCTCGCCATGGGCATAATAATTATAAAGCGCCGCGCCATGCGGATCGCTGAGTGCGATAGTGACATTCTCGTCCTTGGCCTTGAGGCCCAGACCCACGCCCGCGATGGTCCCGCCGGTGCCCGCCGCGCAGGTAAAGCCGTCGATGCGGCCCTCCATCTGCGCCCAGATTTCCTCGGCCGTGCCCACGATATGCGCCTTGCGGTTTGCAATATTGTCAAACTGATTGGCCCAGATGGCGTTCTCTGTCTCTTCGGCGATACGGCGGCTGGTGTGGACGAAATGGCCGGGATTGGAATAAGGCGCGGCGGGCACGGTGACCAGCTCGGCGCCCAGCGCGCGTAGCGTGTCCATCTTTTCCCGGCTCTGCGTCTCGGGCATGACGATGATGGTGCGATACCCCTTGGCATTGGCCACCAGGGCCAGGCCGATGCCGGTATTGCCCGCCGTCCCTTCGACAATGACGCCGCCGGGCTTCAGCTGTCCCTTTTCCTCAGCGTCGTTGACGATGAAGAGCGCCGCGCGGTCCTTCACAGATGCGCCGGGATTGGCAAATTCGCACTTGCCATAGATGTCGCAGCCGGTCGCCTCAGATGGCCCCTTGAGGCGCACCAGCGGGGTATTGCCGATGAGCGCCAGCGTATCCTTGTAGACTGTCATACCGCTCTCTCTAGCGGGAGAGCGGGCGGGTCGGCAAGCAAAGGAATGCTGGAAAGCGGAAAGTTGAAATAGCAGCAGCGGGAACGGAAGCCGTCAGGCGGCGAGCGCCTTGTTGACCGCATTCTGGAGCTGGCGGCCATATATGGGTTTGAAGAGCACCCCGGCGGGATGATCCTGCTCGATCCGGTCCATGGTGGACGGCTCGCGCGATCCGGTGACGAAGATCACCTTCGACCCCACCTGCTCATGAATGGCAAGGGCCGCATCAACGCCGTCCCCGCCATCACCGGCAAGGCGCACATCCATCAGGATTACTTCCGGCTTGTGCAGGATCGCCATGGCCACCGCCGCGCCCGCGGTGGCGGCAACGCCGCACACCGAAAGGCCCATATCCTCCAGTTGCATCCGCAACGCCTCGGCAATCAGGAACTCGTCATCGACGATCAGGGCGGTTGCCTCCCCCATGGTCAGGACCGTCCGGGCGCTGGCAAGATAATCTCCGTCGTCATTCCGCCATCCATCCTCGTTTCCATGCGGCCGCCGAGTTGCCCGACAAGACCCGTCACGATTTTGGTCCCAAGGCCGGTCTTGTAAAGTGTCTTACCGTTAAGCGCCTGGCCGGCGGAACCATTATCCGACACAGTCAGCGTCACCTTGCCCTCTATATTCTCGCGCGCCAGCACCACGGACACCTTCCCCTTGCCATCCGGAAAGGCATGTTTGAGCGAGTTTGTGACAAGCTCCGTCACCAGAAGGCCAAGAGGAATGGCGAAGTCCAGATTAACCGTCAGCGGGCAGGCATCGACCGCCAGCTCAATATCGCCCTCCGTCCCCCCATCGACGATATGGCCGGACAGTTCATTGAGGAAGGGCGCAATGTCGAACGTCTGAAGATCGCTCGAAGCCATGAGCTGCTGATGCACCAGCCCGAGTGCATAGATCCGGCTGCGC
>CBHCMH010000032.1:0-10330 GCA_965974445.1 uncultured Rhizorhapis sp. | reverse complement strand
CTCTGGCGGCTGATGGTGCGCAGCGCCTCTTCCAGCGGGCTGACCTCGATCAGGGTCGATAGCTGCCGGGTGAAAAGCGTAAGCTGCTTGGCTGTCAGCTTCGGGCGGGTGAGAGACAACAGCGCCCGGCCACGCTCGGCCTTCGGCTTTCCGGGTTCCACCTTCACCACGAACAGCTTGCGCTGGTCCAGCCGGACGCGGGCGTCCTCGGCGCTGTCCGCGCTCAGGGAGCCGCGCTTTTCCTTCCCCGCCGGATCAATGGCGAGATAGTCATAGTCAGGCATCGTCCAGCGCCTCGGTCGATTCGCGGCGCGAAATGCGGATCGCTTCCTCCGCCGTCGTATGCCCGTCGCGGACAAGCGCCCGGGCGGCCGATCCCAGATTGGGCGCGTTTATGAAAGCATGACGGGCAATGATCGATTCATCGCCGCCGTCGTTGATGAGGCGGCGAATGGTGTCGTCCACGCGCACCGCCTCGAACACGCCGATGCGGCCCTTGTAGCCCGTGCCGTTGCACTCGCTGCATCCCCGCGCCTGCCAGACGACGGTGCCGGGATCGAAGCCAAGCAGGGCGCTCACCGATTTTTCCGCCTGTACCGGCTCCCGGCAATGCGGACAGAGGCGGCGGACGAGGCGCTGGGCGACGACGGCGCGCAGCGTGGAGGCAAGCAGGAAAGGTTCGACCTTCATGTCCCGCATCCGCGTGATTGCGCCGACAGCGTCGTTGGTATGGACCGTCGAAAGCACCAGATGGCCGGTGAGCGAAGCCTGCACGGCAATTTCCGCCGTCTCCCGGTCGCGGATTTCGCCGACCATCACGACGTCGGGATCCTGCCGCAGGATCGCGCGCAAACCGGCGGCGAAGGTCAGGCCGACCTTCGGATTGACCTGCGTCTGCCCGACGCCCTCGATCGCATATTCGACCGGGTCTTCCACCGTCAGGATATTGCGCGTGCCGTCATTGAGCTGCCGCAGCCCGGCATAGAGCGTCGTGGTCTTGCCCGATCCGGTGGGACCAGTTACCAGGATGATGCCGTTGGGCTCGGCCAATGCCTCACGAAACACCTTGTCGGCTAGTCCGGTCATCCCGAGCACGTCGAGCGAAATGCCTGCATTTTCCTTGTCCAGGATACGCAGCACCACGCGCTCACCCGCCCGGCTGGGCAGGGTCGAAACGCGCACGTCGAGCAGCTTGCCGCCAAGCGTCAGGCCGATCCGACCGTCCTGCGGCACCCGCCGTTCGGCAATGTCGAGCCGCGCCATGACCTTGACGCGGCTCACCACAACGGGCGCGACATGCGGCGGCATACGCAGCGTCTCACGCAGCACGCCGTCGATGCGCATACGGACGACCAGCCCGGTTTCGTAGGGCTCGATATGGATATCGGACACGCCCTGCCGCGCGGCTTCGGCAATGATACCGTTGATGAGGCGGATCGCCGGCGCATCGTCGGCGCTATCGAGCAAATCGTCGGCGGTGGGCAGGTCGGTCGCGAGGAGGTCAAGCTCATCCCCCGGCATGCCCATGGCTCCGGCGACGGCAGCGGCGGTGCCATCCATGGCATAATGCTGCGAGAGATATTTGTCGAAGGTCGCCGCGTCCGCAAACTCCACATCGAAAGGACTGGCAAGATGCCTGCGGACCTCCAGCAGCACGCGCGGGTCGCCACCCTCGCGCATGGCAACAGTCAGCCGTCCCGCCCGCTCGCCCAGCATGACGACGCCGAACCTACGGGCAAAGCCATAAGGTATATCTACCAGGTGCGGCAGAACCGCTGCCTCCGGCAGAGGCTCGGTTTCGCCGCTGCCTTCCGGGTTCGTCATGGCTTTTTGGCCTCTTTCGAGGGGAGCGCCTGCGGCGTCACGACCGTCTGCGATTCCCGGACCTCCGGAACGATGACACGGCCATCGATCACCTGATCGCTCGCTTGCAACGCCGCCGCGCCAGGGGGGATCGCGCCCATATAGTCGCGCACCAGTTCGTCGATGCTGGGCTCGCTGTCGGGGTTTTTCAGCAGTTGCTGGCCCCGGATATAATTGTAGCGCTGCGCGGCGAGGCGGCGACTTTCTTCCTTGCTGCGAACGATGGTCGGCCGGATGAAGATCATGAGGTTGGTCTTCGTCCGCGACTTGGACCGCGACTTGAACAGCTCGCCCAGCCCCGGAATGGAGGACAGCAGCGGCACCTGCTCAATGGTCTTGCGCTGATTGTCGTCGAGCAGGCCGCCCAGGGCCACGATTTCGCCGTCATCGACGGTGATCGTCGTGTTGATTTCCCGCTTGTTGAGGATCAGGTCGCTGGACTTTTCGGACACCGGCCCCGAAATCGAGCTCACCTCCTGTCGCAGGAACAGCTTGATCGCCCCGCCCGAATTGATCTGCGGCTTGACCTCTAGCTGAATGCCGACATTTTCACGCTGTACGGTGCGGAAGGCATTGTCGAAATTGTCGCTGAGCGCCTCGCCGGTCGTGACCGGGATTTCCTGCCCCACCAGGATTTTCGCCTCCTGATTGTCGAGCGTGTAGATCCAGGGCGTCGAGAGGACGTTGGAGTTGGTGTCGCTCTTTACCGCATTCAAAATCGCGCCCAGCACATTGCCGTTGCCTAGGTCGGCCGCAAGACCGAACAGCCCCCCATTCGCGCCCTGCACTGCTGCCAGGCCGGCCTTGACCAGATCGTCCTGCAATGCGCTGCCAGTGGTGGTGGTGACGGTCGTACCGTCGTCGGTCCTGCTCGTGGTTGTCGAACCCAGTTCATCGGACACCAGTGCGCCGCCGACGGTAATGATATTGGGCGCCGTGTTCGTATAATTAGTGACAAAGCCGCCCTGCTTGCCGCCCACCAGCCATTGGACGCCCAGCTTCTTGGCGGCGGTATCGGACATTTCGACGATGATCGCTTCGATCAGCACCTGCTCGCGCCTGGTGTCGATCTGCCGGATCACCTCACCCAGCATCCGCTGAACATCCGGGTTGGCCGCAATGATGATGGCGTTCGCCCCTTCATAGCGCGTGACGATGGCAGGTCCGCGCGTGGCGATACCCGCGCCCGATGCTCCGGACGCCATCGTCGCGGCCGGAGCCGCGGCCTGTACGCCGTTGCCGTTCGAAGGGCTGGAGGATGAAGGCATGAAGGACGGCGCGGAGGACGATGCGGCGGCGGTCGATGGTTGCCCCAGCATCTGCTGCAGCACCGGCAGCAGCTTTTCGGCGTCGGCATGTTCCAGCCAGTAGACGCGGATGTCGGTGCCGGAAGCCGCGCGCCGATCAAGGTCCTTCGCCACCTCGATCAACCGCGTGACCGTCGATGGATCGCCGCGAAAGGCCACGCTGTTGCTGCTGTCGATGGCGACCACCGAAACCGTGGCCGCAGCGCCCTGCTGCGCGCCCTGCCCGACCAGTGCCTGCAGCGAAGTCGCGATCTCCCGCGCGCCCGCATTCTTCAAGTTGACGATCTGCGTCGCCGCGCCGTCCTGGTCGATCTGACGAAGAAGCTGGCGGATGCGCGCGACATTGTCGGCGAAGTCGGCGACGACGACGCTGTTGCCCGCCCGATTGGCCGTGATCGACCCTTCCTTGCTGACCAACGGACGTAGCGTTTCCAGCGCCGACGCCGCATCGATGGAGCGCAGGCGGAAGACCTCGGTCACGAACTGGTTGCGCGCGGCGGTTGCGCCGCCAACCCGGCTCGGCTGCGTCGCGGCGGTATCGGCGGGCAGGATGCGATAGGCCCCGCCAGGCGCGGGGACCGCCACCAGGCCGTTGGCGCGAAGGGTGGACAGGAAAATCTCGAAATATTCGGATTTGCTCAGGGGCCGGTCGGTCACCACCGACACCTTGCCCTGCACCCGCTGGTCGATGATGAAGGTGCGGCCGGTCACGCGCGCCGCATCCTGAATGAATGCGCGGATATCCGCATCACGCACGTTCAACGTATGTTGCGCGTGCAGCGGGCTGGCAAGAATGAGGGCGACCGCGGCGCTGAGTTTCAGTATCTGTTTTTTCATTGGCTCGACAGGAACATGGCGACGGGAACGACAGCCGCGCCCCGCTCGACCTGGAAGGAAAGGCGGCTGCCCGGTGTGAGCTGGCCGATGAGGGTCTGGATGTCTCCGGCGGAGGAAACGGCCCGGCCGTTCACCTGGACAATGATATCGCCGGAACGGAAGCCGGCGGTGCGAAACACTTGGCCGTCACCGGATGGACTGACAACGATGCCGGTAACGCGCCCTCCTTCCGTGCGGGGCGCAAAGCTGATCTCCCGCCGCACATTTTCGGGCGTAAGTTCGCCGCCAGCCGACGCCGGTGCGGCAGCGGCAGGCGCGTTGGCCTCTGGCGTCGCCAACGGAGCAGCGCCGGATTGATCGAGGAACAATGTTTCCTCGCGGCCGCCCCGGTCAATCACGACATGATCGAAGGCGACGGACTTCAGGCTGACGCCCGGCAATATCTCGTCGCCCGGCGCGAAGCTGCCCTGCATGCCGTCGGGCGTGGCGATGATCGCGGAACCGCTGCCCGATCCTTCATTGATGCGGGTGCCGAACAGCTTCAGGTCCAGCGATGTCACTACCTGTTCCGCGGAGCCGCCCGGCGCGGCCATGCGGAAGAAGGGATCAAAGCCCGTGAACAGCGCCCTGCGCACCTCAGCCGATGGCACTGCGGCCTGGCGGGGCCGCCAATCGCCAAAGGGGCCGACGGGGGTGAGCACCGTCCACACGATGCGGGCAAGCTGCACCGCGATCAATGCGAGCAGCGCCAGCTCCACCCATGTGAGCAGGTCGCCGCGCGGCACGCGGTTCATCCAGTTCCTGTCCAGTTTCAGACGCATATTATCGGATATTCCCCCCGAGCCGTCACGCCTGCTAGGGCGGTTTCTTTACGCAGAGATTACGTCTCTATGACGGTTTTATGGCATTAGCGCCTTGTATGAGAAAAGGGCATCGCTTTTTTAAATTGGCGCTATGCAAGGCGGGTGCGGCAGGTTAGCGCAGCGCCGGAAATCCGTTTGCGGGACCTGATCCATGCACCATGCCACTGCCCATCCCGATCATTTGATGGCCCATCCCGGCATCCAGCGCTTTCCCAGCAAGGCGCTGACCCTCTTCATCACGCGCGGCTTTCTGGACCCGGGCGAGTGCGCCGCCATCGTCGAGCGAATCGACGTCCGCCGCCGCCCCTCGACCATTGCCGACGCCAATGGCGACCCCTATTACCGGACCAGCGAGACCTGCGACCTCGACCCGGCCGACCCCTTCGTTGCCTTAATCGACGCCAAAATCTGCGCTTTTGCCGGGATTGACCCGGCCCATGGCGAACCGATCCAGGGCCAGCGCTACGATGTCGGCCAGGAGTTCAAGGCGCACACCGACTATTTCGAACCCAAGGGCCAGGACTTCGCAAAATACTGCGCGGTAGCAGGCCAGCGCACCTGGACCTTCATGATCTATCTGAACCAGCCCGAAGCCGGGGGCGCGACGCGATTCAAGACAGTGGACAAGATCATCCAGCCCGAACAGGGCAAATTATTGTGCTGGAACAATATGGATGAAACAGGCCAGCCCAACCCCGCCACCATGCATCACGGCATGAAGGTGCGAAAGGGTGTGAAATACATCATCACCAAATGGTTCCGGGAACGGCCCTGGGGGTAGGAGGGGCGGTTGTTGGGTCTTTTGCGACATTCGGTCGCTGCCCCCCGGCGGCATGTCGGAAAGCGAAGTTGACAAAGTTGACACTGAGGGATGTTGATTTTGAACGATAATTCGGGACGAAATAGGAAATTGTTGGATCGGGCATTTCCAACAACATGGGACTGACGATGGGAAAGAGCCGGGGGGACCATAAGGCGGCGATGGGGCAGTAGGACAGCGTTTTCTTCATAGCTGCTTATGGGTCGAAGCTGCCTTTAAGCCCCTCCCCTTCAGGGGAGGGGCTATGTCCGCTCGCTACCCATAAAGGTCATACTGGCCGGCGGATCACTCCACCGGCCCTTCTGTTCCCTTATGTGGCGGCGATTAGAACTTCAACGACGCGCCGAGCGAGACGCTGGTCCCGATGTCATAGCTGTTGATCTGCACGACGCCGGTCCCGATGTCCTGCGTCTCGCTATACCCTTCGCCCGTTATGTTGCGCACCTCGAGTTTGATCTCCAATTCCTTCTTGCCGATCATGATGCCCTCGCGAGCAACGAAATCGAGGCGCAGGCCCGGCTTTTCGATGAAGTCGGCCGTGCCATTGGGGCCGCGATTGGTCACGCGCGGGCTGGCGTAGGTCAGGAGCAGTGTCTGTTGCGACAGACGTTCGGTATCTTCAAAACCGAACTGCAGGTTGACCAGATGCTTGGACTGACCGGTCAGACGCAACTTGCCGATGGGCGCAAGCCCTGGCACTTCGGGACAGCCTGCAACATAGAATGTACCGCATGCCGCGCTCGGAACGCCGCCGCTGAACGCGCCGACGGTCAGATCATTCTCGTCCACCTTAATTTCGGAGTCCGAATAGGTGTAGTTGGCGATGGCGACGATCCGGCGGCTGGCCAGGAAGGGGCTGGCCGTAATCGAATCGAGATTAAAATATTTCTGCAGTTCGATCTCACCGCCATAGAGCACCGCCTCTGGAGCATTGGCATAGGTCGTGAACAGCGTGCTTGCCGCCTGAACCGCGACGGATTCAATCGGATTGTCGATCTTCTTGTAAAAGCCCGCGAGCGATAGCCGCTGATCGCGATCGAAGTACCATTCCCAACGAGCCTCGGCATTGATGAGCTCGCTGTCCTGCAGGAACTGGTTACCGTAGAACAGGCGGCCGCTGTCGGGATCGCGATAGGGCTGCGGCGCCAGCTCGCGGAATTGCGGGCGGGCGATCGTCTTGGACGCCGACACGCGGAACTGCATGTCGTCGATCGGGTTCCAGGTGATCGTCGCCGCCGGCAGCCAATAATCATTGTTGATCATCGTCGGGGCCAGCGCCGCGCCGCCAAATAATGGCAGCGGCGTCACCGACTGTGCACCCTTTTCATAGCGCACGCCGACAGTGGCGCGCAGCAGTGGCAGAACTTCGCCGTCGAACTGCGCATAACCGGCATGCACCTTGAGATCGGCATTATAGGCCGCCGAGCCCAACCCGCCCGAAACTTCCGTCAGCAGGATGTCATAGGTGTACAGGTTGAAGTCCGAGAGCAGATAATCGATCCGCTGCTGCTGCACGCCCAGCGGCAGCGAACCGGCTGGCTGGTACTGGAAATCGCGGCGAATGGCGTCGCGCTCATTGAAATAATAATAATAACCTGTCGATAGCGCCATTTCGAGGGCGGTTGGCAGTTCGTAGGAAAGATCGACCGCGCCCGAATAGACGTCATCGTTGAGGTCGCTGAAGGACACGAGCGCGTCGTTGCCCGGAGCGCGCAGGTCGTTCACATAATCGTCCACCTCTTCGTTGAACGAATAGCTGTAGGACCGCTCATAGGGCGCCTTACGCTTTGAATTGGCGTAGGTGCCGCGAAGATCGACGCTGAGTTCCCCGAACTCGAACTCACCGACCAGCTGGGTGTCGAGCAGTTGCCGTTCGTACCAGGCGGTGGTGCCAGTCTGGAGCTGAGCCGTCGTGGCGTCGAGGTCAAGTCCCGTCGCGGCGCGTGCTTCCTTCAACGTGTCCCGGATGAACAGGTTGTTGAAACGGATCTTGTGATCGCCGAATTCCGCGCCGAAATTCAGCATGCCATTGACGACGATGCGGTTCTCGGTGGAAAGGAAGTCGAAGTCCTTGGTCACGCCAAGCTGCTGCTTGCCCTGACGGGTGCGCCATCCATTGTTGATGCCGGCAACGCCGATGACGCCCAGCCGAACATCACCTGCATCGAAGCTGCCGCCAAAGGCGATGTCGCCCGAAAAATTCGCGGGGATGTCGCGATTGCGCTGGATCAGCGTGGTCGAGGCGTTCACCAGGCTCGCGCCGATGGCCTTGATCTCATCGCGGGTGAAATTGGCGCCTTCGATAATCTGGTTGCCGGAACGGAACGCCCGGCCAAAGTCGCCCCGGATCGAGCGGGTGCCGTCATCAAAGCCGGTCCAGTCGGTATCCGACCCATAATAGGTATAACCGAGCTCGAACGTAGTGATCGAATCGCCGCTGATGCCCGCGCCGATCTGGATGAAGCTCTCTTCGGGCAGTGCGCGGGTGGTCAGGTTGATCACGCCGCCGCCAAATTCGCCGGGATAGGCTGCCGAATAGCTCTTCTGTACGACCGAGGAGGCAAGAACGCTGGTCGGAAAGATGTCGAGCGGAACGACCCGGCGCATCGGTTCCGGAGAAGGCAATGGCGATCCGTTGAGCAGCGCCAGGGAGTAGCGTTCGCCAAGGCCGCGCACATAGACGAATTTGCCGCCAACGACGCTGAGGCCGGTGACCCGCTGCAGCGCGCCCGCGATGTCGCCCTCGCCAGTACGCGCGATATCCGCTGCCGACAGCACCGAAACCACCGCCGGGGTGGAGCGAACCGGATCGGGGATGTAGCGGCCGCGGACGATGATGTCGGCGTTCCCGCTGCTGGCGCCCGGACCGGAAATTTCGACATCCTGATCGGCGGCCGCATCCGTCTGCTGATTGTCGGGTGCCGAGGCTGGGGCGACCTCCTCCGGCGCGGTCTGAGCGATCGCGGCAGGAGTGATCAGGGCGGTGGAAAGGAGCAGCAAGCTCCCGAAACTCAGCGACTTCTTCATGACGGAATGGACCCCGTTTCAAATATGCAAATAGGGGCGACGGCGATTTTTCAGCCGCCGCCCCATGTTCTTATGCGGCTGCCTCAAGCGCCCGGCGTCGGGATATCCTGACACGAAGCCTGGCTCGGCGTGCCGCAGGTCCAACCCTGCCACCAGGTGTCGTTCGCATCCTTGACCGCGCCGATATAGTCCGGCGTTACGAAGAAGCTGCTGAGCGACGCCGCGTCGAATTCCGGCCGAGCGGATTCGTTCGCGCCGTTGATGAAGATGCCGGTCAGCGTGCTGGTGCCGTTCGAGATATTGTTCGAACCGCCTTCGAAAATCGCCTGCGTCTGGGCGGCGGTCACGTTGGTTCCAGCCTGGAACGCGCCACCGGCGCAGCCCATGTAGACCGATTCAAAGCGCGGTGCGCCCGCTTCGTCCGTGCCGCTGGTCTGGATCGTCGTGGCATCGTCGATGCGCAGGCACAACTGCCCCGTGCCCTGACCGTACATCACACCGTTGACCAGCGTGTAGTCGGTGCCGCCGCGCAGGCGGACCAGCGTGGCCGAACGGTTGCTGACAAAGGTGAAGTTGGAGATGCGGGTGTGCTGGCGCGGCGTGAAATTATCCTGCACGCCCGGCGTCTGCGCGGACGTATCGGCTTCGATGATATGGTCGCCACCGCCCGAGCGGTGAGTGGCGATCACATATTGCAGGAAGCCCTTGTAGCCGCTGTCGGTGTCGATGCTGTCATCGTCATTGCCCATCAGGACAAGATGGCTGGCGTTCACGCGGCCGCCGAACCATTCGATGCCGTCGTCGGAGCTGTTGTAGACCTGAACATGGTTGAAGGTCGTGCCCGCGCCGACACCGGCCAGCGTGATGCCGTTAAGCTCATTGTTGGTATCGACCTTGAAGCCCGGATAGCGGATCTGCAGATATTCGATGGTGCCGCTATTGTCGTTGACATTGGCGCCGCCATAGACCGAGCCCGAAGTGCCTTCGACCGGTGCCTGGCAAGCATTGGTGCCGCCCGTTGCGCCCGAGTCGGCGCAGTCGGAGATCGGTGCGCGGCCCAGAATGACGAGACCGCCCCACTGACCGATGCTTGTATCGGTAGCGGTGCCTACGACGTTGCTGCGGCTGGTCATCACGATGGGCTTCGTCGCCGAACCGTTGACGAAGAGCTGCGAACCGCGTTTGACAAGCAGGAAGTCCGCGCCCGACTGACCGAAGATGGTCACACCCGGTTCGATGGTGAGAATGCCCTGGCTGTTGGCTGCCGGCGCATTGACGTCCGCGCCGGCGTCAGTCCCAACCTGAACCTTGCCCGAAAGCGAATAGATGGTGCCGTCATTGTTGGGCAGCACCAGGTTACCCAGGATCGTGCCCGACACCTGGCAGTTGCGCAGCTCGCCAGCGCTTGGCGATGTGATCGTGCCGACATTGGCGGTGCCCGTGGGGCAGCTTGCCGCGGGGCCGCTCGTCGGCGTCGGCGTGGGGGTCGGCGTAGGCGGGGGGGTCGGGGTGGGAGCCGGCAGAACAATCACGCCGTCGCCCGGGGAAGCCACATCGTCGGCCCCGCACGCGCTCAGGACGGCGCAGGCGCAGCCCGCCATCAGAATGGATTT
>CBHCMH010000031.1:0-10443 GCA_965974445.1 uncultured Rhizorhapis sp. | reverse complement strand
GGGCATGAGCGTCATGTTCATCACCCATGACTTCGGGGTGGTAGCCGAAATCGCGGACAGCGTCATCGTGATGGAAAAAGGCCATCTGGTCGAGCAGGGCAGCGCCGGGCAGGTTCTGAAGTCGCCTCGCCACCCCTACACCCAGCGCCTCATCGCCGCCGTTCCGCATCTGACAGGGCGGGGTCGCGAGCCTCTGGAGATCGCTGACACGACGCCGCTCCTGAAGGTCGTGGGTCTGATGAAGACATACCGCACCGGTGGCGGTCTGTTCCAGAAGCCGCGCATTGTGCCCGCCGTCAACGATGTCTCGTTCGATCTCGCGCCCGGACGGACGCTGGGCGTCGTCGGTGAGAGCGGTTCCGGCAAATCGTCGCTGGGCCGGGTTCTGATCAAGCTGCTCGACAATGACGGCGGCGAGATTCTGTTCGAAGGCCGCGATATCGCAAAGCTTTCGGAAGGCGAGTTCCGGTCGCTGCGGCCGCAGGTCCAGATGATCTTTCAGGATCCTTTCGCATCGCTCAACCCGCGTTCGACAATCGGCTATATTCTGACGGTTGGCCCCGTCGCGCATGGGATGCCTTATGCGCAGGCGCGTGAAGAGGCGATGGCGCTCTTGGCGCATGTCGGGCTCGATCCCGGCGCGTTCGACCGCTATCCGCACGAGTTCTCCGGCGGGCAGCGCCAGCGCATCGGTATCGCGCGGGCGCTGATGTTCAAGCCGAAGCTGCTGATCGCCGACGAAGCCGTATCGGCGCTCGACGTGTCGATTCAGGCCCAGACCCTGCAGCTGCTGGATCAGATCCAGCGGGAGACCGGCGTTTCGATGATCTTCATCACGCACGACTTGCGCGTCGCCAGCCAGATCTGCGACGAAATCGCGGTGATGCAGAAAGGGCGGATCGTGGAATGCGGCCCGCCCTCGCAGATCTTCCTCAACCCGCAATCCGCCTATACGCGCGAACTGGTGGCCGCGATTCCTGGAGAGCAGCCGCAGGCCGAGGAAAAGCGCCAGAACCAGGGGCATCTCAATGACTGAACCTTCAAATTCCAAACCACTCTACCTGCGGCGCGACGTTGTGGGTGTGCTGGCGGTAGGGGGTGCCGGGGGCCTGCTTGCGTACAACCTGCTGGGCAAGTCCGATTCCACACCAGCACCGGAGAACCAGAACGGCCAGCCGTCAGCGAAACGGAGTGGCGAGATTGTCGTCGGTCTTTCGCAGGAACCGACCGTCTTCAACCCCCTGATGGCCCATATGGAGACCGATGACGGCGTACACTTCTCGATGTTCGATCCGCTCGTCCGCATGGATCCGGAAGGCATCATTCAGCCGAATCTTGCCATTGAAGTGCCCAGCCTGGAGAATGGCGGCATTTCGGAAGACGGCCTCAACTGGCGGATCCGCCTGCGTGACGATGTCCGCTGGCATGACGGGGAACCCTTCACGGCCGAGGATGTGAAATTCACGCTCGAGCTCATCACCAACCCGAAGTTCAGGGCCTGGCGCACGGCGGGCCATTCGCTGGTGCGCGAGATCACTGTCGTCTCGCCAACCGAAATCACCTGGCGGATGGAGAAGGCCTTTGCGCCCTATCTGTCGTTCCTGACCGAAACATTCATGGTGCCCAGGCACCTGTTGGAGAATGAGGCCGATCCCAACGCCGCCGCCTTCAATCAGGTTCCGGTGGGCACCGGCGCGTTCAAATGGGGTAAACGGGTTCCCGGCGACCATCTCGAGCTTGTCGCCAACCCCGATTATTTCGGCGAGGGTCCCTATATCAAGCGGCTGGTATTCAAATATATCCCCGACATCACCGTGCTCTATACGCAGTTCAAGAGCGGCGACATCGATCTGGTGGGCCAGGTCTACATCAGCCCCGACAATTATGAGGAAGCCCGCAAGCTGCGGGGCAAGGTGGTGGAACCCGTACTCGCGTCATCGGTCGAAGCCATTCACCTCAACCTGGAGCTTCCGCAATTCAAGGATATGGCCGTCCGCCAGGCGCTCTATGCCGCCATCGACAGGAAGGCGATCATCGAAGCGCTGTATCACGGCGTGCCCAGCGTGACCGAAACCTTCATGCCGCAGCAATCCTATTACTATAATCCGGACCTGCCGAAGCAGGAATTCAATCTCGTGCGGGCGCGGCAGATCCTCGACAAGGCCGGGTGGGTGCCTGGCGATGACGGCATACGCGTGAAGGACGGGGTGCGGCTGTCCTTTGCCAACTCCACCACCTCCGGCAGTCACCTGCGCGAAATGACGCAGCAATATCTGCAGCAGACATTCCGCGAGATCGGGGCGGAGATGACCATCGCCAACCTGCCGTCCGCCGTCATGTGGGGCGATTTCTGGATGCACTCGAAGTTCGAGACAGCCATCGCGGGAAGCACCTATCTGATCGGCGCCGACCCGGATGTCACCAACCGGTTCCACAGCCGTTCGATTAACGCCCAGGGCGGCAGCCGTTCGAACAACGCACAAAAATCCAGAGCAGAGTTCGATGCCTTGCTGGAGAAGGGCAGCCGCATTTTCGATCCGGAAGAGCGGCGCGCGATCTACTACCGCGTACAAGAGATCATTCGTCGCGATCTTCCCATCCTGCCATTGTTCCAGAACACAAACGTCTTTGGGCGTAGCGCGACCATCAAGGGGTTTGAGGCGAACAGCAACACGCGCACCGAATCCTGGCATGCCGCAAGCTGGCATCTGGGGAACAAGCCGACGGGTTCGCAGGCCGGAGGCTATCCATCCGGGGGTGCCGAAATGGCCAATCAATCTAGCCGGACGGAGGGCTGAATGAGTCGCTTCCTGCTTAACCGAATCTCGCAGATCATTGTGCTGCTGGTGATCGTCTCGATCATCGGGTTCATCATTCTGAACCTCATTCCGGGCGGTCCGCTGGCGCAATATGGTCTCGACCCGGGCATGACCCAGGAGGATCTCGATCGGCTCAAGGAACAGCTGGGGCTGAACCGGCCGCTTTGGGTGCAATATCTGGATTGGGCCTGGCGGCTTCTCCAGGGCGACTGGGGTAACTCCTTCCGCGATGGCGCCGCGGTTCTGGACGTGATTGGCCGGCACCTCTTCGCCACTTTGCTGCTGATGGGCACGTCCACCGCGATCGCCATTGCCGTCGGCACCTGGATCGGCATTCGTGGCGCCACGCACCGCTATTCGACGTTCGACCATCTGGCGACCGTCGGCGCCATGGTCGCGCTGTCGATCCCGACCTTCTGGTTCGGGCTCGTCGGCATCTACATCTTTTCCCTGAAGCTGGGCTGGCTGCCTGCGGGCAACATGTACTCGATCGGCGACCAATCGGTCCTGGACTATCTGCATCACCTGATCCTGCCGAGCATTGTGCTGGCGCTGGTGCATGTCGCGGTGTGGAGCCGCTACATGCGCACCGCGACGCTCGATGTCATCAACCAGGACTTCGTCAAGACCGCCCGCGCCAAGGGTTTGAGCGAGCGCCGGATCCTCATGAAGCATGTGGTCGGCAACGCGCTGCTGCCCATGATCACCCTTGCCGGGATGCAGCTTCCTGGCATTCTGACCGGCGCGCTCGTGACCGAAACGGTGTTTACGTGGCCGGGCATGGGACGGCTGTTCCTCGATAGCATTGGCTATGGAGACTATCCTGTGGTGATGGGGCTGCTGATGTTCTCAGCCATCCTCGTCATTCTTGGCAATCTGATCGCAGACATCGCGGTGGCCATGATCGACCCGCGCATTCGTCTAAGTTGAGCGTGAAATCTGGGCCCGAGAGGAAGCAATCGAAATGACCGCTCTTGCAGCAAATGCCGGACAAGGCCGCTGGTGGCAGAGCCGCACAGTCCGCCGTTTCACCAATCATCGTCTGGCCCTGTTAGGGGTGACAATGATCACCCTGCTCACGCTGGCCTGCGTCATCGGCCCCTATATTCTTCCCCATGACGCGCTTTATATCGATTTGCATGCCCGGTTCCTCGCGCCCCTGACCGGCGATTATTATATGGGGACCGACCCGTTGGGCCGCGACATTATGGCACGCCTGCTGATGGCGGGCAGGGTTTCGCTGCTGGTGGCCTTTTTCGCCATGCTGCTCTCGACGCTGATCGGTACGCTGGTCGGCGTGATCGCGGGCTATCGCGGCGGCTGGACCGGCGTGGCGCTGATGCGCACGGTTGACGGCTTCCTGGCGTTCCCGTCGATCTTCCTGCTGCTCGCTCTCGCCGCCGCCCTGAAGCCGAGCCCGGCCATGGTCACCGTCATCATCGCGGTCACCAGCTGGATGGAGGTGGCGCGCATCGTCGAGGCAGAGGTCCGGTCCCTGCGCGAGCGCGAATTCGTGCTGGCCGGGCGGATGCTGGGATTGAGCGGGGTGCATATCATGTTCCGCGAGATCCTGCCGAACGCCATGGGCCCGATCATTGTGGCCGCGACGCTGACCGTCGCCCGTGCAATCCTGATGGAGGCCTATATCAGCTTCCTTGGCTATGGCATTCAGCCGCCGCTGCCCAGCTGGGGCAACATGCTTGGCGGGGCGCAGCAATATCTGGCGACCGCGCCGTGGCTGGCCATCATCCCCGGGGTTGCCATCACGATGGCCGTGACCAGCTTCAACTTCATCGGCGACGGCCTGCGCGACGCTCTCGACGTGCGGGATGACCGGGTCTGATCGCGCCAGCAATTCCGATTATGTATTCGGCCAACAAGGAGTTCGCCTGTGGCGCCTGGGATTCGACGCCCTATCGCCGCCGCCAGATCCGCTTTCGGCAGGTTGAGCTGATGTTGCTCATGGATGGAAAGGTCACTTGCAGCGACGACAAGGGCAGTGTCACCTTCAAGAAGGGCGATGTCTTCATGTTCGTGCGGGGCGATGGCTGCGAATGGCTCAGCGAGGGAGCGTGAAAATCGCTCATCACCGTTGAGGCTTACTCAACCCGTTGGAGCGGTTTCATATCCGACTTTCAGTGATCTCGCCCACTGCTGCGATTACCTCGTCAACGGCGACACGATCGACGTCGATATGGGTGACCCAGCGCATCCGTCCACCCGGCCAGAAATTCGCCGCGATGCCGCGCTCATGCAGCGCCTCGGATAGCCGGGTCGCCAGCTCGGGCGCGACATCGACGAAGACCAGGTTGGACTGCGGCGGTGTCACGGTCAGTCCCTCGATCCCCGCGAAACCGTCCGCGAGCGCCTGAGCATTGGCGTGATCCTCCACCAGACGATCGACATGATGGTCGAGCGCATACAGCCCCGCCGCTGCAACTATTCCTGCCTGCCGCATCCCTCCGCCGAGCATCTTGCGCCACCGGCGCCCACGCGCGATCAAGGCGGCTTCCCCGACCAGCACCGATCCGAGCCCCTTCGACAGGCACAGCGATACGCTATCGTAGCCCTCGGCCAGACTCCCGACGTCGATGCCGAGCGCCGCAGCCGCGTTGAACAGTCGCGCGCCGTCGAGATGGGTGGCGAGCTTGCGCTCCCGCGCAAAATCGACCACTTCGGCCAGATGTTCTCGCGGCTATACCCGCCCGGCAAACCTATTCTCGATGGTGACCAGTCGCGTGATCGCAAAATGCGGATCGTCGTCCTTCGTCTCGGATCGGTTCGAACGGCCACCGACGAACTTGCACTGACCCACGGCGCCGTTAGCCGCCGGATCACGAAATTGTCCGAAGATCTTGGCTTCAGGCTCTTCGAGAAATCCGGCCGGGGCTTGCGGCTCACCGCAGCGGGGTGAGACCCTCAACCTGACGCTTGGCCGGTTCTTTGCAGAGCTGCGACCGAAATCCGCTACTACGACCACCATTTCCTGATCGTTGAAGCTGCGTCCGCCGGCTTGGGGGTTGCCCTTAGTCCACTTGTGCTCGCCACTGACGACGTGGACAGGGGCCGTCTCATCGCCCCCGCCGGGTTCGATCCCGGCGGAAGCCATTACGGCCTTATCTGGGCCGGCAACGACGGGCTGGGTGATAATGCTCGCGCCCTCGCTGGATGGCTGCATGAAGAAGGCAGGCAATCCTTCGGATAGCGGCGGCGGACACGCACGGCATGATCGCCGGAGCCGATCAGCGGCCGATGGGGTTAGTAGCGTGTGAACGGCCCGATCGTAGCCGTTCGTCCACCGTCAATCACGAAGTGCGAACCGGTAATGTTGGCGGCGATGTCGGAGCACAGATACAGCACCAGGCCGGCGACTTCATCCGGCGTGCTGAAGCGTCCGGTCGGGGTATTCTCGGCATTCAGGCGGCTTGCCGCTTCGGGGTCGGACGGATTGCCCATTGCCATGAGGGACTGCATCATACGGGTTTCGACGGACCCGGGACAGATTGCGTTCACGCGCACGCCCTGACGCGCTACCTCGCTGGACGCCGTCCGCGTTATTCCCAGCACCGCATGTTTCGATGCAGTGTAAGGCACCAGGCCCGGAGAGCCGTTCAATGCGCCGACAGAGGCGCTGTTGACCACGGCCCCCCATTTCTGCCGCAGCATAACGGGCAACACATATTTGAGGCCAAGGAAAACACCTTTGACGTTGATCGCCATGACCCGGTCGAACTCGGCCTCGTCATAATCGACGATCGGAGCCAGAATCCCCTCGATTCCCGCATTGTTATGAAAACAGTCGATCCGGCCATAGGTGGCGAGGGCCAGATCGACGTAATTCTGCACATCCGCCGCTTGTGTCACGTCCGCCGCGACGAACCGGGCCTCCCCGCCATTTTGTCGGATTTCCGCGGCGACGGCTTCGCCAGCGGCCTCGTCCCGATCCACGACGATCAACCTGGCGCCGTTTTTGGCAAAGGCTAGTGCGGTCGCCCGCCCGATGCCATTGCCACCGCCCGTGACCAAGGCGACTTTTCCGACATATTCCATCATTGTCTCCGAGCGAGCTCTATTCCGGGTTGGATGGCGGCCAATCCAGGGGTTCCAGCCGGTTCAGCGCGATTCCAAGCGGCACGATTTTCAGCTGGATGTAGATTTCTCGGGCGCAGAATGGCTCGGCGGCAACCCAGCTGGCGACCTGCGCCTCGCTTTCCGCCTCGAATATATAAAGCGATCCGCACTGATTGCCCTGATCGTCCACCATCGCTGCTGCAAGGCGGATCATGTCGTCGTTCCCCAGCACAAAGGCCCTATGATCGGCACGATGCAGATCGCGTTGCGCCATGTTGTGCGGCGGGGGATCAAAACCAATGACGGCATAATGGGGCATTGCAGGTTCCTTCACCATCCTCGGCGGCGCCATTTGCTGGCAGCCTGAATCATCTCTGCACAATTATCGACCGACCAGTCGGGTGTCAATACATGGGCTGGGCCGTGGAGGCCCCGGCCGGTCGCCGGCAGCGGATAGACGGTTGCGGGAATATAGCCGCTCCTGGCGGCCGTAGCGATCGCGGTCCAGCCAGCGATCGAAGAAAATGATCATGCCCCGATCAGAAGCGCGGTCTATGCGGCCCGCCGCCCTGTCTCATACAGCCAGGCACGCGCCTGGCGTTGGGCTTCGGCGATTTCGCGGGCAGTCATTTCCTCTGCGATTTCTGCTCGGCAGGCCTGCCCCTCCTCGCTGCCGGCGAGGGCGGCGAGGTTGAACCATTTATGGGCCTGGACCAGATCGATCTCCCGGCCGGAACCGGATGAATAGGCAATGCCCAGATCGAAATAGGCATTGGGATCGCCGCGTGCGGCATCAGCAAGACGGCTCTCGACCAGGAACGCAGCACTTTTGATACTGTTACCCATGACATTCACCCCTTTTCGGTTCTCGTCAGGATCGACTTTTCACCGAGCGGAATGAAGAAATGGTTAACACATAGAAAACCATGCGATGATGGAGGGGATATAGACTGTAAAATGGACCTATTGGTTCGACTTTACTTCAATATTGTCGATCAGTCTTGTTCGCCCGATCTTGGCGGCGGCCAGCAAACGCGCGGGCCGTTGCGCGCTCGTTACAATGGCCAGGGTTTCCGCGTCGCGCAGTTCGACATAGTCGATTGGATCAAAACCTGCCGCGGCCAGACTTGCCCTCGCTTCGTCCAACGCCGCACCGACATTCCCGCCCCCACTGATTCGCGCCGACGCCTGTTCCAGGGCGCGGGGCAGGGCAAGGGCGGCTTGGCGCTCCTCGCCAGTCAGATAGGCATTGCGCGAGGAGAGGGCGAGGCCGTCCGCGTCGCGCCTGGTCGGAACGCCGACAATCTCGATGTCGAAGTCCAGATCGCGCGCCATGCGCCGGATGACGGCAAGCTGCTGATAGTCCTTTTCACCGAACACCGCGACATCGGGGCGGACCTGATTGAACAGCTTGGCGACCACCGTCGCCACGCCGTCGAAATGGCCGGGCCGTGCGCCGCCGCACAATCCCTCGCTGACGCCGCTCACCGAAATGCTGGTGGCGAACCCGTGCGGATAGACCTCCTCTACCCCGGGCGACCAGAGCAAATCGCAGCCGCGCGCCGTCAGCAATGCAACATCGCGCGCTTCGTTCCGGGGATATTTGTCCAGATCCTCGTTCGCGCCAAACTGCCTGGGATTGACGAAGATGGAAGCGACAGCATGATCGGCCCGCGCCCGCGCCTCATCGATCAGGGAAAGATGCCCGTCATGCAGCGCCCCCATGGTCGGGACCAGCGCGATCCTGTTCCGGCCGCCGCCCTTTCCGCCATTCCGAAGGCTGGCGATCGCTTCCCGCAGAAGCGCAAGTTCACGGATGATTTGCACGATGATCAAGGCTCCGATAAGGGCGGTCCATGCCTGCTCGGGTTGCTATGCAGCGACATGGGGTAAGGATCAAGATCGCGAATCGTATCGGGGGAAGAGGCGGGATCATGCCGAACGGACAGCCGCACTACATTGTTTTCGCCAATGAAAAGGGCGGCACGGGAAAGTCCACAACGGCGGTGCATGTCGCCGTGGCGCTCACCATGCAGGGGCACAAGGTGGCGGTGCTCGACCTCGATCCCCGGCAGCGGACCGTCACGCGCTACCTCGAAAATCGGGAGGAAACCACGCGGCGGCGGCAGATAAGCCTGCCCACCCCCAAATATGCCGTGCATGAAGGCGATGTTCTGGCGGAGCTGGAGCAAAAGGTGGACGCGCTGGCCGAGGGGATGGATTTTCTGGTCGTCGATACGCCCGGGCGCGACGATCGCTTCGCCAAATATATGGCGGCGCGGGCGAATACGCTGGTGACGCCGATGAACGACAGTTTCGTCGATTTCGACCTGATCGGGCAGGTGGACCCGGAAAGCTTCAAGGTGCGCAAGTTGAGCTTCTATTCCGAGTTGATCTGGGAGGCGCGCAAGACGCGGGCGAAGAGCGACGGCGTGACCATCGACTGGGTGCTGCTGCGCAACCGGCTCCAGCATATCGAGGCGCGCAACATGCGCCGGGTGGGCGAGGCGCTGAACGAACTGTCCAAACGCGTCGGCTTTCGCGTCATTCCGGGGCTCTCAGAGCGGGTCATCTATCGAGAGCTGTTCCCGTCGGGCCTCACCCTGCTGGACAAGGGGCATCTGGGCGAGCTGGGCGTCAGCCACATCGCGGCGCGGCAGGAGCTGCGCGAAATGGTGTCCGGCCTGTCCCTGCCGCTCGCGCTGGAGCAAGGTGATTTCTGATGGGTCCGCTGGCCCTTGCGGTTATTGCGCTGGTGGGTTGGCTGTGGTGGACTGGCCGGCTGAGGCGGCTGACCGGGCGGGACGCAATGGCGATTGCGATGGGGATATTGGGCGTCGCCCTCGTCCTTCGCGGCAAGCCGCTGCTGGGCGCCGCGCCGGCGGTCCTGACCGGGCTTTATGCGCTGTGGCGGTTCAACAAGAGCACCGCCCGGACGTCTGTTCCGCCCCCAGCCCCACCCCCCCTGAATATTGTCGAGGCGCGGGCGTTGCTGGGTGTCGATGAAAGCGCCGATGCGGACACGATCCGGGCAGCGCACAGACGGCTGATCGCGCTAATCCATCCGGATCGCGGCGGCACAGAAGAATTAGCCCGTAAGATCAATGCTGCACGCGACGCATTGTTGCGTCATCATGGCGAAAAATAGGTGCCGCAAAGCCGCGAGTGCGGCAATGCCGGAGCACCGTTCGAACAAAAGCAGAAGGACATAGCATGACCCACGATTTCCACCCCACTTCCCTGCGCGAATATGACATTCGCGGCGTCGTTGGCGAAACGCTGACGGAAAAGGACGCCTATGCCATCGGCCGGGGCTTCGGCACGCTGATCGCGCGGGCGGGGGGCAGCCGGGTTGCGGTCGGCTATGACGGGCGGTTGAGTTCGCCGGTACTGGAGGCGGCGCTTGTCGAGGGCCTGAACATCGTCTACCGCGAGATTGACACCCGGAACATCATCCTCGAGTTCCTAGCATCTCTGGCGCTGACCGCTCTCCTCCTGATGGTTGCCTGTGCAGCCTTGCTCGCCACGGTCGCTTTGCCGGCAATCCTGCAGT